>NZ_JAALGV010000071.1:34459-104197 GCF_011174875.1 Acinetobacter sp. GFQ9D191M | reverse complement strand
TCCGTCAATGCGTAAGTCCTAATGTTTTATTTTATGTCATAAAAAAAGCCACCGAGGGTAGGTGGCTCAAAGAGGAAAATCGACAAAAAATTATGCGGTGATTTCCTCATCCTGTTGCTGGCTTTTTGCTTCCCAGATTTTCTCGTGGAAGAAGAAAGCAACTGCCTGTACAGTCGGTTCTAATAAACTCAAGGCAATCGCCATGGTTAAACTGCCTGTGACAAAATAGCCCACTAACATCGCGACAGTGATGTGCATGATGTAATAGCTAAATGTCTTTTTGAACATGCGCTGATTGTTGTCTACGAAACGTTGAATATGTGCCATGTGGATCTTCCTCAAAACAAATGATCTGTGCCGATGAGGAAATAATAATAATTCTCATTTAATTTGTAAAAACGAATATTTTTAATAAAAAGATCGGAAAATTAGATTTATAAAAAGAGAGCTAAACCATGATTTAATTTAAGTTTTAAAAGATTCCAAAAAGTTTTTTAACTAATAAAAATGATAAATTAGATTTATGTGAATGCAGCGATATAATCAAAATTAGCGAAAGAATTTACCCAGTCCAGTGGAGCACATCGACATGGCAGGCGAGACCCAAACAGCAAAAACATTATACGATAAGTTATGGGATGACCATTTAGTAAAACAACGAGATGATGGTTCAGCTCTACTTTATATCGACCGTCATTTATTGCATGAAGTGACTTCGCCACAAGCCTTTGAAGGCTTGCAACTTGCTGGCCGTAAGCCATGGCGTTTAAGTGCCAATATTGCGACACCTGACCATAACGTACCGACCTCTAAAAAGGAGCGTGAGCAGGGCGTGGCTGGGATTGAAGATGATACTTCACGTATCCAGGTACAAACCCTGGATGATAACTGTAAGACGTTCGATATTGTTGAATTTGATATTAACGATATTCGTCAAGGCATCGCGCACGTTGTTGGTCCTGAGCAAGGCTTAACCTTGCCAGGTATGACCGTTGTATGTGGTGACTCACATACTGCAACACATGGTGCATTTGGCTGCTTGGCACACGGGATTGGTACTTCAGAAGTTGAACATGTATTGGCAACCCAATGTCTTGTTCAAAAGAAAATGAAAAACATGTTGGTGCGCGTTGACGGTAAATTGGGTCAAGGCGTAACACCGAAAGATGTAGTTTTAGCCATTATCGGTAAAATTGGAACTGCGGGTGGTACAGGTCACGCGATTGAATTTGGTGGCCAGGTATTCCGTGACATGTCGATCGAAGGCCGTATGACCGTATGTAACATGGCAATCGAAGCGGGCGCACGTGTCGGTATGGTCGCAGTCGATGAAAAAACCATTGAGTATGTCAAAGACCGTCCATATGCACCGAAAGGCGAGCAATGGGATCAGGCGGTTGCGTACTGGAATACCTTGCACTCTGATGAAGGCGCCCACTTCGATACAGTCGTGGTGTTGCAAGGTGAAGAGATTGAACCACAAGTCTCTTGGGGGACTTCTCCTGAGATGGTGATTCCGGTGTCTCAAGCGGTTCCAACTTTGGAACAGGCCAAAGATGATGTACAGCGCAATGACTGGAACCGTGCTTATCAATATATGGGCTTAACTGCAGGTCAGGCTTTAGCAGATATTCAGTTAGACCGTGTATTCATCGGTTCTTGCACCAACTCACGTATCGAAGATATTCGTGCTGCGGCTGAAGTAATCAAAGGCCGTAAAGTGGCTTCTAGCATTAAACAGGCCATGGTCGTTCCGGGTTCGGGTTTGGTGAAACAGCAGGCAGAATCTGAAGGTTTGGATAAAGTCTTTATCGAAGCTGGTTTTGAATGGCGTGAACCAGGTTGTTCTATGTGCTTGGCAATGAATGCTGACAAATTGCAGCCAGGCGAGCATTGTGCCTCAACTTCAAACCGTAACTTTGAAGGTCGTCAGGGTAATGGCGGTCGTACCCATTTGGTGAGCCCAGCCATGGCTGCTGCAGCAGCGATTGCCGGTCACTTTGTCGATGTCCGTTCATTTTAATTGGTACGCAGGAGCAGAAATATGAAAGCTTATACCGTTGAACAAGGTATTGTTGCACCCTTAGACCGTGCCAATGTCGATACAGATTTAATTATTCCAAAACAGTTTTTGAAATCGATCAAACGTACTGGTTTCGGTGAAAACCTGTTTGATGAGTTGCGTTATTTAGATGAAGGTTATCCGGGTCAGGATAACTCGGTTCGTCCGATTAACCCGGACTTCGTATTAAACCAGCCACGTTATCAAGGTGCATCGATTTTAATTTCACGTGCTAACTTCGGTTGCGGTTCAAGCCGTGAGCATGCGCCGTGGGCATTGAATGAATACGGTTTCCGTACTGTGATTGCGCCAAGCTTTGCTGATATTTTCTTTAATAACTGTTTTAAAAATGGCATGTTGCCGGTGATCTTGCCGGAAGAAACGGTTGATCAGTTATTCAAGGAATGTGCAGCAGCTGAAGGCTATCAGTTAACGATTGATCTGGAAGCGCAGAAAGTTCGTACACCAAATGGCGAAAGCTTCAAGTTTGAAGTGGACCCATTCCGTAAGCATTGTTTGTTAAATGGTTTGGATGATATTGGCTTAACTTTGCAGGCAGCAGATGATATTCGTGCCTACGAAGAAAAAACCAAACAATCACTCCCATGGGTATTTGCTGAAATTCATTCATAAAACAGCAAAAATTGTCATGGCATGACTGCGAAGGCCTTGCTAATATCAGAAGATTATTAATTTTTTTGATAGGTTAATACAGACATCATGGCAACGTATTGGAAACAGTGGCTTGCTCTAAGTGCAGTATCAGTGCTGATGACCGCGTGTCAGAGCATTGATACCATCAAACTTAAACACGCCAAAGAAGATGCAGAAAGCAAATCCAATGCCTTGATTTATTGTGCAGGCACACCGGATTGTCAGTTTGAACGTTTAGATCGGACCATGATTGTGGATGAGGCCACCAAGCGAATCAGCCCAGAAGCGCTGGATCAGCGTTTGGTTCGTTTGCAGGCCAAAAACCTGAAACAGGATAATCCGATTTATTTATCTGTGCCGGAAGGGCAGCATGAACTGGTGGTGCGTTTCTATCCGATTAGCAAGGATAAGGCTGAAACTCTGCATCTATTCCAGCAGTTTAAGGCGAATAAACGTTATACCCTGAAAATGTTCCGTGACCGAAATGCACGTAGCACCAGTTTATTAAATGCCTCTGCACCTGATCCATTGTGTGTGGACCTGTTGCAAGAGCAGAAAGTGATTCGTCGTTTTTGCAAACCCTATAATGTCATCAATGGCATTGCAGAGTTTGTAGAAAAAAAAATTTAACCTAGTCAGGTGGATGCCTGACCTTATAAATGGAAAAGCTCATGTCTAAACAAATTTTGATTTTAGCTGGTGACGGTATTGGCCCTGAGATTGTAAAAGCCGCAGAACAGGTGCTTACACGAGTTAATGAAAAATTCAATCTGGGTTTAACATGGGAACAAGGTCTGTTGGGCGGTGCTGCGATTGATGCACACGGTTCACCTTATCCAGACGTAACGTCTGAACAGGCGAAAAAAGCAGACGCGATTCTGCTCGGTGCTGTAGGCGGTCCAAAGTGGGATACGATTGAGCGTTCAATCCGTCCAGAACGTGGCCTGTTAAAACTACGTAGTGAATTGAATCTGTTTGCGAACTTGCGTCCAGCAATTCTTTATCCGCAATTGGCTGATGCCTCTAGTTTGAAACCGGAAATTGTCTCTGGTCTGGATATTCTGATTGTACGTGAATTGACTGGTGGTATTTACTTCGGTCAGCCACGCGGGATCCGTGAACTGGAAAATGGCGAAAAACAAGGTTTCAATACTGACGTTTATGCAGAGTCTGAAATCAAACGTATTGCCAAAGTTGCGTTCGAACTTGCTGGCCTGCGTGGCGGTAAAGTATGTTCAGTCGATAAAGCCAACGTGCTTGAAGTGACTGAGCTTTGGAAACAAACCGTGACTGCACTGAAAGAAGAGCAATATCCAAATATTAACCTGTCTCATATGTATGTAGACAATGCTGCGATGCAATTAGTACGTGCGCCTAAACAGTTTGACGTGATCGTAACGTCTAACCTGTTCGGTGACATCCTGTCTGATGAAGCTGCAATGCTGACTGGTTCAATCGGTATGTTGCCATCAGCTTCATTGGATGAAAATGGTAAGGGTATGTACGAACCTTGCCATGGTTCTGCACCAGATATCGCAGGTCAAAACCTGGCAAACCCATTGGCAACCATTCTGTCGGTAGCCATGATGCTGCGTTATACCTTCCGTGAAGAAGCTGCAGCTAAAGCGATTGAAGATGCGGTAGGTAATGTTTTAGACCAAGGTCTGCGTACTGCTGACATCATGTCTGAAGGCATGACTAAAGTGGGTACTGTGGAAATGGGTCAGGCAGTGGTAACTGCATTGAACTAAGTTACACATTAGTTCCACGTAAAAAACACAGCCTTGAGCTGCGTTTTTTACGACTGATTTTGATTAACAGGTTCGACCCGAAAGGCTGACAGAAGTTGCAATATTGTCTTTGAGCAAAAAGGTAATCTTGCATTGCAAATTCACATCATAACCTGATGCAGGACTCACAGTGACTGGAACCGGAACTGTGCCAGTACCTGCTGCCGGAAACTGGGCAATCGGTAAGGGAACGGTCACAGGACGTTCCACGACATAGCTGAGCTGTTGGGAGCTGAGCTCAGGTTCACTGATTTGCTGATAACCCAAACGTTTCAGATCTAAATTGCGATCAATATACTGGCTACTCTGCCCAATAAATTGCTGTAAATAAGTTTCACGGTCAGTCTGGCTGATCTTAGGTGTTTGTGCACACCCTGACAGACCGAGCAACAGGATGCTCAAGCCCAATACCAGAGAAGTACCTTTGCTTAACAACATCACATCACTCCTACTCAAGGAACGCTTAAAAACAGTGTAGTAGCAAAGTGTGAGAGGAACTGTTGTAATTTATTATTAGGCAAGACAGGATCAATCAGGCAGTTAGCTGTAGCTGTCAAATTCAAGACAACTTAGAACGCTCTTATATCCACTTTAAAATGAATAAAACGCAAAAATAAGTCTTAACAGGCACGTCCGCTATATTGCACGGATTGAGCAATCCCTTGTTCTAGTTGAAAATGAATCTGGCAGGGCATTTCAACCTGATAACCTGGGCCGGGTGCAGTCGCGAATCGTACAGGAGCACCTATACTGACACTTTGCTGAATGGCCGGTGTTCCCAACGGAAGTTCAATGGTGCGAAGTACAGTATAACTCAGACGTTTTTCCGTTTGCACAGGTGCTTTTGAGGTCTTAAAACCGAGTGCAGTTAAATCCAGATCCTTGCGAATTGATTCTGCAGATTTGCCAATATATTGCTGTAGTTGCTGATCTAGTTGTCGTGATTTTATCGAACTTGTAGTGGCGCAGGCACTCAGGCTGATTCCTAGGATCAGAGAAAGCAAGATTTTTTGCATGAATGATTCACTGTTTTTATTAGAGGAAAAATAGAAATTATTATCTTCGAATGCAGTATAGGGAATGTGCAGGGGAATTGATATAAAAGAAAAGACAATAAAAAAGCCACTGGATGAGTGGCTTTTGCTTCCGCTAAAACTTAGCGCGCACGGTATGTGATACGACCCTTAGTCAAATCATAAGGAGTCATTTCGACCTTCACGCTATCGCCAGTCAAAATACGAATATAGTGTTTACGCATTTTACCAGAAATATGGGCAATTACTTCGTGACCGTTTTCTAAACGTACACGGAACATAGTATTAGGAAGCGTCTCGGTGACAACGCCTTCGAACTCGATGAGTTCCTCTTTATTGGCCATAGCCTACCTGAATGAATAAATTGGAAAGGCGCAAATTATAGTCAATTTTTTCGCAAAACACAAGGTGTAACGGGCGTTAGACTGATCATCTGTCAGTAAAATAAGCGAAGTGTGAGTTTAAACTTTTTAACTAAAAAGCGTGTGGTATCTGTTGTCAGTTTGGTCAATCACAGTTAATCTAATTTCAATCTTTTTAAGTATAAATGAAGTACATACAAGGAAGGTTTTTGAGTGAGTCAGCTAACGGATGCATCAGTCGTATTGCGTTTAGGCTATCAGGCGATTCGTCGTGCAGGTTTGCCAACAGAAGAACTTCTGACAAAAGCAGGAGTCGCTTTAAATCAGGTGGAGACCAATGATCGTACTCCGCTCAGTGCTCAGTATGCCTTCTGGGTTGCCGCAGAAGAGGTCAGTAAGGACCCGGATATCGGATTGCATCTGGGTGAACATTTGCCGCTCTATCGCGGACAGGTGATCGAGCATCTGTTTATTTCATCAGAGAATTTTGGTGAAGGCTTGAAACGTGCACTGGCTTATCAGCGTCTGATCAGTGATGCCTTTCATGCCAAGCTGGTGGTCGAAGACGATCGCTGCTATCTGACCAATGGTGAACAGCCTTTTGCTGAAAGTCTGGTCAATCGTCACTTTACCGAATGTGCGATGTCGGGTGTGCTGCGTTTCTTTAAATTTATTACTGAAGGCCGCTTTGAACCGATCTATATCGATTTCAATTTTTCCAAAGGCGCGGCAGATGAAGAATATTTCCGGGTTTATGAATGTCCGGTAAGTCTGGGACAGAAAGAAACCCGTTTGTATTTTGATCCAAGCATTCTTGATTTCCCGCTTTGGCAGGCAGAACCGGAACTGTTGCAGCTACATGAACAGCTGGCAATTGAAAAATTACAGGAACTGGCTCGTTACGATTTAGTCGGGGAAGTACGTCGTGCAATCGGTTCTACTTTAGAAAGTGGTGAAACGACTTTGGAAACTGTAGCCGCTCAACTGAATATTACCCCACGCCGTTTACGTACCCAGCTCAGTGAGGCTAATACCAGTTTCCAGCAGATTCTGTCCGATTATCGCTGTCGTCTGGCTAAACGTTTATTGGCGAGTACCAATGAAAGTGTAGAACGTATCGTTTATCTGACTGGATTCTCGGAGCCAAGTACCTTCTACCGTGCTTTTAAACGCTGGACCAATGAAACGCCGGTGGAATATCGGAAGCGCAAGCAGCGTTAATCTTTAAAATCTAAAATCCTCCCCCAACCCCTCCTTTAATAAAGGAGAGGAGTTCCTCCCTTTTTCAAAGGGAGGTTAGGAGGGATTTAAAAATTAAAAATAATTAGCTTATTCCGGCATATTTAACCAGTATGGACCCAAAGGTACTTTGGGTAGGTCAAAATGTTCTGGATATTCAGCCTGAATAAAATACAGACCATCCGGTGGTGCGGTAACGCCAGCTGCTTTACGATCTTCTGCTGCAAAAATATGGTCAATATGGTCAACCTCATACATGCCTTGACCAATTTCCAGTAAACAGCCCACGATATTTCGCACCATATGATGCAGGAAGCCATCCGCCTGAATATCTAGAATCAGATAAGGCCCATGCTGGATCAGGCGGCAGTGACGGACGTGACGTACCGGCTGATTGGACTGGCAGGCTGCTGCACGAAAACTCTCAAAGTTATGTGTGCCTTCAAACTTTGCAGCCGCTTCAATCATCTTTTTTACATCAAGTGGATAGTAAATATGAGTGACCTGTTTATGCAGCAAGGCAGGGCGTACCGGATGGTTATAGACAATATAACGATAACGGCGTGCCTGTGCTTTAAAGCGTGCATGGAAGCCATCATCCATCTCCTTGATCCATTGGATTGAGATATCCTTAGGTAACTGGCTATTTGAGCCCATTAACCAGCCTCGTTCAGAACGCAAGGCATGGGTATCAAAATGTGCGACCATATTGGTCGCATGCACGCCGGCATCGGTTCGGCCTGCACCATGCAGAATAATCGGTTCATCGGCAATATTGCTGAGTACCTTCTCGATGGTCTCCTGAACACTGATTACGCCCGGTTGTTGAGTCTGCCAACCTCGATAATTCGTTCCACAAAACTCAATTCCCACCGCAAAACGCTGCATAATGACCTCAAAACCTGACTAATCGTACCAATGGGCATGCCATTGCTCTACCGTGTCATATTGTAAATACATTTTTAGGGCTTTTGCATAAAGATCAGCATGGCCATAACTTTCATTGAGTAGAATTTTGCAATCATGCACCCATTCAGCAATGGCATAACGCTGATCGGTGGCACCGAAAGGCACTTGAGTAGTTAAGACCGAGATACAGCCTTTGGCATAGAGCTGATTGATGAAATCTACGATATCTGGATTGACGGCCAGATTGCCGGTTCCAAAGCCTTGCAGGAATAGAAAATGCGGAGGATAGGCCAAAATATTTTTCAGATTATTGAACTGTTGAACTAAATCGATCGGCTGCATCATCAAGCTCATACAGTTAAAATCCAGAGCTTTGGCAATATCGTCTGCTGTAACCTGATGACTTTGCTGGTTGGCCTGAATAGCGATATGCGCATCCAGACCAGTAAAGGCATTCAGCTCAGTGGTATGTTGCTTTAAGGCAGTTTGAGCATGAATCAGTTGCTGATGAAAAGCCAGATAAACACCTGCATTACACTGAGTTACTGAAGCGAGCGCAAAGCTCAGATTGTCCATGGCATCGCTAAATTCGCGTTGCGCATCGCCTTCAGCATTCAGGAGGGGATACTGGCTGCCAGTTAGCACAATATGAGCCGAATTCCCCATAAAATGTGCCAATACTGCGCTGGCATAGCTCAGGGTATCTGTCCCGTGAATAATCACAAAATGTTGTATCTGCTGTTCAGATTGCAGATTTTGGATAAATTGCACCAGTTCTAACCAGTCTGTAGCAGTACAGGCACTGCTGTCCTTAATCACAGGAGCGCAGTAATACTGAATCAACGGTTGATCCGTAGCAAGCAGCTGTTCCAGTTTTGGAATAAATAAATCGGCAGACATAGGGGCGAGCGGGTCACCGACACAGCCAAAGGTGCCGCCCATATAAATCAGTGCAATATCTTTCATCATAAAAAAAGCAGCCAAATGTGACTGCTTTAGTGTAAAGGGAAATTGATTAAGATGCGATTTGATTCAGCAACTGATCGGCTTGCTGACGTTGTGCTGCTGTATATTCAGCTTCACGTTCAGCAATGACTTCACGGGCAGCTGCATAAGCGCCTAACTGGATATATTGCTGTGCCAGCTCCAGGTTAAGGTCCGCTTCATTAACTTCCATCAGCTCCGGGAAAGACTGCACCAATGGATCATGTTGATCGGTTGCTGTAGTTACTGGCGCTGTCGGAATCTCAAAATTCACCCCTGTAGAAACAGGAGCCTCTTTTACAGCTTCGATATTATCAAGTTTGAAATCTAGTCCAGATGTTTCAGACGTAGCAGGTGTTTCAGTTGCAGGCGCTGCAATATCGAGGCTAGACAGATCAAACTCAGTCGCAGGTTCGGCGGTTTTTTCCGCTGCAGGTGTTGGAGTGTCTAGAGAGAAAGAGAAATCTAAAGGCTGGATTTCTTCTGTTGTTGCAGGCGCTGATTCTGTTTCTAAGGATATAGATGGTTCAAGCTTAAGCTTAAAATCCAGAACCGGTGCTGACTCAGTTGCTGTTGTTGGAGCAGTCTGGGTTTCAGCAGTATTCATCTGAAGATCAAATTCAACTGAATTATCTGATACAAGCGAAGCTTCTTCCGTTTTTACTGGCTCAGCCGCTGGAATCTTCGGTTCAAAGTTGAACTCTAAGGGTTGGATATCAGGTACTGGTTCCGCTACAGCAGCTGGTTTGCTTGGTTGCAGTTCCTGTTGTAATGCATCAAATGCCTGTTCGTTTGAAGCAGGAGTGGCAACCAGGTCTGCAAAGGCATCTGTAGAAGGTTTGCTTTCCTGTACAGGAGGGGTTTGTGGCTGAGCACTTGGGAAATCAATAGTATCCTGAACAGCGACCGAAGAGTTTTCAAACTCACGCTTTTTGACCTCAGCCTGAGCCAGAATATCTTCCAGTTCCAGAGAGCGAACATGGTTAATCAGCTGTGAAATCGCAAATTCATCTTTTTGCAGGATATGAATGTCGAGTAGCAGTAAATACAACTCATGTTGAGAATTATCGCGATTCAGTGCCTGATTGATTTGCGCTTCAGCTGCAAAGAAATTACGTTCCTGAATCAGACCTTCAATTTTCTTGCGTGTCTCTGCTGATAGAGGCGTTGCTGATTTTTTAACGACTCCGGCTGGCTCGACCACTTTGGTTCTTTGTGAAGTGGATTTTGACGCAGCGCCAGGTTTTTTCGCTTTTACAGTTTTAGTTTTTGCTTTATCTGATTCTTGAGCATCTTGTCGTTTTTTTACGACAATTAATACGATGATCAATATCACTAATGGAATCACATAAATCAGCATGTTTTACCCCTTGGGGATAGAGTCATTAAGTTCGCCTATCCCAATAAATCGTCATGTGTAACTTTTTAATTAATTGGCTTTTTATCTGCCTGTTGTGCTTTAAGCTGTTGTTGCAGCTGGGCAAGACGAGCATTTAATAATTGAATTCTGTGATCCTTCTGATTGAGTGCCAATTCTAGTTCAGTTACGTTTCTCTGTAATTTAACGGTTTTTTCACGGGCTGTCATAACTTTTAATGACAACTCTTTCGAAGTTCGATTTTCTTTTGTGTTTGAGTTGGCAGAAACCTGGCCGGAATCACGCTGATTCTCGGCAACCAGGCTCATTTCAGCCTCATTCAGGCGATATTTGGTTTTTGCAGCAGGTTTGGAGGGTGCTTGAGCAGACTTAATCGCTGCGGCCTGTATCGGAGTTTTCGCAGTATGAACGGTCGCTAAATTAAGCGCTGCACCTTTACGCAAGCGGTTGGCATCGCCTCCAATAAAAGCATGTTCATTCTCACGTTTGATTTGCTGCATGACCTCACTCACTGGACGCTGCTGTTCATTGGCAATCCTGGAAGCAATGCCCCAAAGCGACTCATTTGACTGTACCACATAGGTCGGTTTGATCTGGGTTGAGACGCTTTGTTTGAGAGCTGTTGGCTGTGCCTGAGTTTTAGCCGCTAAACTTGGTTTGTCCTGTGCAGTAATGGATGCAGCCTGCTTGCGTGCCTGTTGTTCTGCATATTTTTTGACAAGTGGATCACTGGACACCATCTGATTTTCAGTGCTTGTCGGTGCAGAAACTTGCACTGAGGCCACATTTTTATTTGTTGGATCTACTGCAACTTCAGCTGGTTTTGTTTCAGCCTGAACTTTTGTCGCTGCAGCCTGTAAGTTTGGCGTTACATCTGCTTGAGTTACAGCCGTGTTGATTGCTTTGGATGGAGTATTCACTGGCGCAGTGTTTACAGTACCAGCTTGCTGTGAACTATGACTTGTCGTTGCTACCGCAGTTTCAGTATTAAGTTTTGTTGGGCTCGCGATCTGAGCTGCAATACTTGATGTTGGCTCATGGGTAACAGCAGCTATGGCTGTTTTAGGAATCGAGCTGGCTGATAATGCAGGAGGTGCTGTGTTTTGTAAGGCTAATGGTTTTTCTGCTACAAATGAGGTGGCTGGTTTGGATGGGGCATTGGTATAACGCGTACTCACCGGTAAGTTCAGGGCAATATCTTTTTCACTCACGACTACGACAGGCGCGAGTGGCTGTTCATTCTGTTTCAGGCTGGCCTGTAACAAATCAGTTTTAGGTCTTAATGCAGTACGGATATGCTGTAGGCGTGCTGCATTGCCTTCCTTTATTTTGACAATGATATTTAATTCACGATCAGTGACCGGGCGCGAGGAGGTAATGGTAATAACCCCAGTACCATTACTGTTGCGACGGGTGAAAAAATTTAAATGACCCGGTGGCTGATGCGATGCACCCATAGAAATCAGGTCTTCTGGCGAGGCTAAACTTACCTCAATGGGCAAGTTAATATCTGATTGACGGAAATTCATTTCAGCATAAAGCAATTCCCCAGGTGCAGACTGGATTTGTACCGGATCTACATTAATCGCATAAATATTTTGTGAAGCAACAATGGCTAAAATGGCAAGCTTTAATTTGTTATATACAGTCATCTGTGAGCTCAGTCATTATCGCATAGCGAAAATTATAGATTAACGGGATGTTTGTTTTTTGTAAAATACTTACGCAATAGTTACACAAAAAAGCCGATCAATAAAGATCGGCTTTGTGCTTTATTTCCTGACGGAAACTTAAGAGTTTTTATAGTCAATCAAGATGCGCAGCATACGACGTAAAGGTTCTGCAGCGCCCCAAAGCAACTGGTCACCGACTGTGAATGCACCTAAGTATTCTTTACCCATGTTCAGTTTACGCAGACGACCAACAGGTACAGTTAATGTGCCAGTGACTGCAACAGGAGTCAGATCAGTCATTGATGCTTCACGAGTGTTTGGCACAACTTTAGACCAGTCATTTGCGTTTGCAATGATATCTTCGATCTCATCCAGTGGAACGTCTTTGCGAAGTTTCAGCGTTAATGCCTGAGAGTGACAACGCATTGCGCCGATACGTACACAGTGGCCATCAATCGGTACGATCTGCTGGTTACCCAGGATCTTGTTGGTTTCAGCCTGACCTTTCCATTCTTCTTTAGACTGGCCGCTTTCCAGTTGCTTGTCGATGTATGGAATCAGAGAACCCGCTAAAGGTACACCGAAGTTTGCAGACGGGAAGCCTTCACCACGTTGCAATTCAGCAATTTTAGAATCAATGTCCAGAATTGGTGAACGCGGATCATCTAGCAAGTCTTTGGTATTGTTATATAAATAACCCATACCAGTAATCAGCTCACGCATGTTTTGCGCGCCAGCACCAGAAGCTGCCTGATAAGTCATGGAAGTTGCCCATTCCACCAGATTGTTCTGGAACAGACCGCCTAAGCCCATCAACATCAGGGAAACGGTACAGTTACCGCCCACGAAAGTTTTGGTGCCTTTGACCAGACCATCTTTGATTACATGCATGTTCACCGGATCAAGTACGATGATTGCTTCATCATCCATACGCAGGGTAGATGCTGCATCAATCCAGTAGCCATCCCAGCCTTCAGCTTTCATTTTCGGGAAAACTTCAGTGGTGTAATCGCCACCTTGACAGGTAATAATGACATCCATTTGCTTCAGACTGTTAATGTCTGTTGCATCCATAAGTGCTGGGGCAGTCTTACCACCAAATGCCGGAGCTTCACCACCCGCATTACTGGTAGAAAAATAGAATGGCTCAAAATGAGCAAAATCATTCTCTTCAACCATACGTTGCATAAGGACGGAACCTACCATCCCGCGCCAACCGACCAGACCTACTTTCATGTCACTTTGCCTCGGTGCGTTAAAAAATCAAAAGGGATTCGAGTGTATCAAAAAGGGACGTGACTGCAAGAGCTACACAATCAAAACATCAATATTCTTGAGCGAAATATCTGCTTTATGATACATACAAAATTGATAAAGCAATTTTTCTTTTAGAAAAAATAATAACTTAGTAAAGAGTGTATCTTATGGTAGGGTTTATCCAGATCATGGCAATCGTGGTCATCTGGTTAAGTTTCTGGTCGCTGATTCCCCGAGATGAATGGTGGATTCGTGGTGCAGATTTTCCACGT
The DNA here is from genome assembly GCF_011174875.1 of Acinetobacter sp. GFQ9D191M. Classification (NCBI taxonomy): domain Bacteria; kingdom Pseudomonadati; phylum Pseudomonadota; class Gammaproteobacteria; order Moraxellales; family Moraxellaceae; genus Acinetobacter; species Acinetobacter sp. GFQ9D191M. The sequence goes on along the minus strand of NZ_JAALGV010000071.1, from coordinate 90,583 downwards.
TTGCAGATTCTGGTTTTGGGCTTCATTGCCTTTGTTCTTTTTCTCCTCGTCGATCACCCGTGGACGGCCTTCAATCAGCTGCTTTTTGTTGGTCTGATCGCAGCTTTGGCGTATCAGCTGAAAATGGTCTTGCCCTATACCTTTGTCTGGAAAAAACAGGTCAAGCAGGTCAAGCAGGATCAGCTGGATCCGGATCGTCAGATTTCCCTGATTGTCTCTAATGTCCTCACCACCAATACCAAATATCATTTACTGATTGAACAGATTCAGATCCATCAGCCAGACTTGGTCTTAACGCTGGAAACCGATCAGACATGGCAGGATGCATTGGCTGTCATTGAGCCAGATTATCCCTATCGGGTACCTGTACCTTTGGATAATCTGTATGGCATGCATCTGTACAGCAAACTTGAGCTGAGTGAAACCGAGGTTAAATTTATTCTGAGTGATGAAATTCCCTCGATTCATACCAAGGTCTTGTTACGTTCCGGACAGCCGGTACAGCTCTATTGTTTGCATCCGAAACCGCCAAGCCCAACTGAAGCCAAAGATTCAACCTTACGTGATGCGGAACTGCTGATTGTAGGGGACCAGATTAAGGATCTGGATGAAAGCTGCATTGTGATGGGAGATCTGAATGATGTGGCCTGGTCACGCACAACACGTTTATTTCAGCGCATTAGCGGTTTGCTGGATCCGCGTGTTGGCCGACGTTATGTGAATACCTTCCATGCCGATTATCCTTTATTGCGCTGGTCACTTGACCATGTGTTTCACAGCACCGATTTCGCTCTGGTGCATATGGAGCGTTTAAAACACGTCGGATCAGATCATTTTCCGGTTTATCTGGTATTACAAACTGGCCGGGTATTTGAGCATCATCAGGAAGAACTGGAAGAAACGGATCAGGATGATCAGGAAGCCAAAGAAGCCATTCAGGAAGGAATTGAAAAGGCAGAGAAAGAAGAGAAGAAAGTCACTGATAAGATTGCGATGGCTTATAAGAATGAGGAGAAATTCTTATAGTTTTAGCTGAAAAGTGTACGATATTGCTTACAGCAGTTTCCGCTTCTTGCGAATGGGCAGTACAGAGGAATCCACGTATTCTAAGCTTATCAGCACAGGGAGTCGAGAAAGGATATTCTCATAAGGAAGACGAAGCTGAATGAAAACATCATGGAAATGATGCTGAAAGGGAAATCACAACAACGAAGAAGCAATTATAACATATGAAAGCACAACCTCATTAACCCGGGTTTTACAGGATGTAGAACCCGGGTTAAATTATTTTTGGCTCATTTTTTTATTATAATTAATTGATTATTTAAATAAAATTTAAATTAAAAAATGGATATTACCTGAATGGAAGTTATGATTTCCGATCATGATTCAGTCAATGAATTCGAAGTGCTACAGCTCTATCTTGTCAATCAATGGTCAGCTGCAGAAAAACCTCAATTGCTTTTACAGGCTTTGCAGCATTCTCATAGTCTGGTGACGGCACGTATCAACGGTCGGCTGGTCGGCTTGGGAAATGCGATTTCAGATGGTTATCTGGTGGTGTATTTCCCACATTTATTGGTTCACCCGGAGGTGCAGCGACAGGGTATTGGTCGTCTGATCATGCAAGAAATGCTGCAACGTTATTCAGGATTTCATCAGAAAATTCTGGTGGCTGATCAGCATGCCACTGAATTTTATAAAGCTCTAGGTTTTGAGCGTGCAGGGCATACAGAAGCGATGTGGATTTATCAAGGAACGGATCATTGAGTTGTCTTGCCAATAATACCGTCCATATTTTTTCTAGTTTTTAATAGATTTTATCATAGCCTTCAGGACGGGTCTTAAAGCGACGGTGGAACCACATATATTGCGTCGGTGCAATGCGCAACTGGCGTTCAATAATCAGATTTACCCGGGTTGCATCATCGACTTCATCCGCACTTGGCAGGTTCTCTACCGCAGGCTCGATCAACACACAGTAGCATGGATCTTTAATATCACCAGTTCGATAAAAATAGAGTGGAATGGCAGCGGCTTTGGTCATTTTTAATAAGCGACGATGTGCAGTGACTGTGGCTGCAGGTACTCCAAAAAAGGGTGCCATCACACCCTGTTTTAAACCAAAATCCTGATCCGGACTGTACCAGATAGCATGGCCATTTTTCAGGTTACGCACCAGACCGCGCATATCATCATGGTCAATCTGGTTGGCATAAATGGTGGTACGGCAGCGGTAAATCAGCATATCGAGCAAGGGATTATTTTGTGGTCGATACACCACATCCGGCTCAAAATACTGTGCACATAAATAACCACCTGCATCCAGCAAAGTCGAGTGGGTACCGAGCAATAAAGCCCCTTTACCTTCTGCCTGAGCCTGCTGGATATGTTCCAGCCCTTCAATCTGTACCCGGCCTTTAAACCATTTTGGACAGTACCAGGCATTCAAGGTCTCAAATACACCGAGCATCTGGTCAATAAAGACCATACGAGCATTGTCCTGAACTTCTTGAGCTGACCATTCCGGGAAACAGACCTCCAGATTGCGAAGCGTAGTTTCACGGCGAGATTTCAAATATTTAAATGCCATCTGGCCGAGTAGACGTGCCAGACGATGCTGAATCGCCCAAGGTAAGATGGCCAGAATCATCAGAAATACAATACCCACCCAGATACCCCAGTATTGCGGCAACAGGAATGACCATTGAAATTCACCGGGTTTGTATTCTGGCGTTCGACTCATAAATTCAATATTTGAAATCAAAGATGTCAGCAGTGTAGCAGAAGAGCTTTTTGAAATAAAAAACTGTAAAATAAAAAAGCACCTGTACGAATACAGATGCTTAGTGACTAGGCGATTTAAAGATTAGCCTTTGGTCATATTTTCCAGTTCGTCCCAACGTTCCATTTTTTCCAGCAAAATCTCATCAATTTCGCCTAAACGTTCAGAGGCCTTGGTCGCTGCTGCTGCATCTGTGACAAACCACGAGCCATCCGCCAGTTTGTCAGAAAGTTCAGCTTGTTCTTTTTCCAGTGCTTCAATTTCAGCCGGTAACATTTCCAGTTCACGCTGATCTTTGTAGCTGAGTTTTTTCTTCGGAGCCGATGCTACAGGTGTAACTGCTGCTTCGGCTTTGGCCTGAGCTTTTTTGACAGCCATTTTCTGGTCAACCACAGTTTGATCTGGACGTTGTTCCAGATAATCCTGATAGCCACCGACATATTCATCAATATTGCCTTTGCCATCAAAGACCCAGGTTGATGTGACGACATTGTCCATAAAAGCACGGTCATGCGAGATCAGTAGCAGGGTGCCTTTGTATTCCGCCAGCATTTCTTCCAGCAGTTCTAGCGTCACCATATCCAGATCGTTGGTCGGTTCGTCCATCACGATCAGGTTGGATGGTTTCAGTAATAGTTTGGCGAGCAGAATACGGTTGCGTTCACCACCTGAAAGGGCTTTAACTGGCGTACGGGCACGTTCTGGGGAGAACAGGAAGTCTTGTAAATAGCTATAGATATGACGACGTTGGCCATTCACATCGACATGATCTGAACCTTCCGAAACGTTATCTTTAACTGATTTTTCCAGATCCAGCACATTACGTAGCTGGTCAAAATAAGCAATTTCCAACTGGGTACCGGTTTTGACTGTACCGCCATGCTCGATTTCTCCCAGAATGGCTTTGATTAGTGTGGTTTTACCGACACCATTATCACCCACCAGACCGATCCGATCGCCACGCATTACCAGCACCGAGAAATCATTAATGATCGGTGCATTGTCACCAAACTTCACGCTGAGATGTTCAATCTCGAACACCACTTTGCCTGAACGCTGTGCTTCCTGAGTCGACATGTTGACTTTGCCTTGCTGGAAGCGGCGTGCTTTAGACTCTTCACGCAATTCTTTCAGAGCACGGACACGACCTTCGTTACGGGTACGACGTGCTTTAATGCCTTGACGAATCCAGGCTTCTTCTTCAGCGAGTTTTTTCTCGAACAGGGCATTCTGTTTTTCTTCTGCTTCCAGCTGCTGAGCTTTTAGGTCGAGGTAACGTGAATAGTTGCCTTCATAGCTACGCAAAATACCACGGTCCAGCTCGACAATACGGGTCGCAATACTGTCCACAAAGGCACGGTCATGCGAAATAAACAGTAAGGTCAAGTTATTCTGCTCGAGCAAGAATTTTTCCAGCCATTCAATACTTTCGACGTCCAGATGGTTCGTCGGTTCGTCGAGTAACAGCACATCAGGTTGGGTGAGCAGGGCACGTGCCAACAGGACACGGCGTTTACGACCGCCAGATAAATCGGCCAGATCCGCTTCAGGATCCAGTCCCATTTTACTCAGGATTGAGTTGACCTTAGTTTCCAAAGCCCAGCCATCCAGCTGATCCATCTGATGCTGCAAATGTCCCATGCGATCACAGGCTTCCATATCGCCCAGCACACAGGCTTCACTGGCTTCATGATAGGCACGCAACACTTCTGAAGCTTCACCAGCGCCGTCGGCAACAATATCTGCAACCTTGCCGGAATCCATTGGCACGTCTTGGGCCAGCATGGAAATGGTGATGCCATTTTGTAACGAAACTTCACCACTATCCGGGAGTAAACTTCCTTCAATCAGTTTAAGTAAGGTAGACTTACCCTCACCATTACGGCCAATCAAACATACTCGTTCACCGCGTTCCAAATTAAAGTTGGCGCCGTCGAGCAAGGCAGGTCCGCCAAATGCCAGTTGGACATCCCTTAAAGTAATATAGGCCATAATGTTAATGTTTCCTGAAATCCCAAATGAGGACTTAAAATGACTAAACAACAAAATCTAAATGATCAGGCGTCATTTTCCGCACCCATTGAAGATTTGCAAGTGCGAATTGCATTTTTAGATGATTTAGTTGAACAGCTGAATCAGCAGGTCACTCGCCAGAATCTGGAAATTGCCGATTTAAAAAAACAAATGCAGTTGTTATATCAACGTGTTGAGTCTGCAGATTTGTCCGAAGGGATTGATGCTTTTGATCCGGTCACCAACCGTCCACCGCATTATTAATTTACAAATAATTTTTAAAAAGAAAACAAAAAGAAAGCCCTCCAGTCGTGAGGGTTTTCTTTTAAGCAGGTGAAGCTCGATAAACCTAAACCAAGTCGCCACTTTTACTTCGTCCAAGATGATCTTTAAAATCTAAATATCTTCATGGAAGGAGGAAACTATTTGACCTTTCACACACTTCCTACTCTAATAGTATTTTTCTAGCTCAGTTTTTAATCTTGCCTTATGCGCCAAAAAGTTGTCCTTCTTGATCTCGAAAATAACTTTCCTACAGCCAAACTGTTACGTGACATTGTTGAACATTATCCGACCTTGTATTTGTTTAACTGTGCCGGAAAATTCGAGTTTGCTCTAGAAGAACTGACTGAGTTGGCGAGCTGGATCAGCAGTGGACAAATTATCATTCTGGATGTCCCGGAAGCAGAGCATAAGGAATATGAATATGCCGTGATTGTGGGGCAGCTGATGGCTTTGCTGGAAGCAGATACTCATGTCGAGCTGATCTCTGCGATGGATAGCAGTGAAATGCTAATGCAGATGCTGCAGGCTTCAGATGTTGATTGCAGCCTGATTCAGGTCCTACCAGAGGATGCATCCACAGAGACTCAAGATAAACCTAAAATCCAGTTGCCAAGTATTGAAGCCATTAAAGCAAAACCAGCTTTACAGCTGGTGAAAAAGTACTGTGATGCGCTCGGCAAGATGAGTGGCAAACCGACCACGCTCGACACCTTAAAAAATTCAGTCACTAATATTCTGCAAGTTTTACCAAGCAAAGCCCAGCATGTAGTTGGCATGCTGATTAATCTGAAAATAGTCAAACGCTATGACGAGCAGATCAGTTTCCGTAAAAAAGTGCTGAAACAGTGGGTGCAGCTAGATCTCAATGAACATGTATCCGCTGAAAAACCAGCTTTGGATCAGGTAGTCTCGAAGCTTAATCCTGAAGAGCCTGTTGTTGAGCCTGTTCAATCTCCAATCCAGTCTGCCCAGCAAGGTCTGTTCAAAAACTTTAATAAAATTGATCCGGTACAGCTTGAAGTCGCACGCAAGCTGCGCGAATTACAGGGAAATAAGCCTAAAGATATTTATGAATTACGTGATTTACTCGAGCAGTTATTTCCAAAGTCAGATGTCCGTCTTTTACTTAAAGAGTTGATTGAAAAAGGATATATTTATTGGAATGGTCACGAAGTGTTATATAGTCATGAGATGTTTCTAAATTAGAATAATCTCATGAGGGCATATGAAAAAAATACTGTTATTGGATATTGAAAATCAGCCTAAAACAGAAAATGAGTTACTCAGCCTGCTCAAATCCTATGCCCTTGTTTATCTGGTTTATGCAAAATCCCCTGTAGCCTTGAGTCTGGATGGATTGCAAAATCTGTCTGCTCATGTAGTTCAAAAGCGTCTGGTCTTAATTAAAATGCCAAAAACCGGACCTGATGCTGCTGATTTTGGCTTGGCATTTGTAGCCGGGCAGTTGTCTATACAAATGCAGGCATCTGAAGCTGAATTTGATGTCATGTCGAATGACAAGAAATTTGAATATATTGTCGATTTACTCAAAGTGATGGGGTTTCAGGCACAACAGAAGAAAAAAGAAATTCAGTCCACATGTTCCACTAAATTATCTTTAGAGCACATTCATCCAGAAAAAGCCGAATTCAAACTGCTTTTCGCTGCGGTTAAACTATTAGTAAAAAATCAGCCTAAACAATTTAACTCTCTAAACAATGCCTTAAAGTCTTGGCTAAAAGGAACTTCTGCCACTATCAAGCAGGTCATTGGCCAGTTAAAAAATTATCAGCTGATTCAGATTCAGGATCAAAAAGTAAGTTATGAGCTAAATCGGATGCACGAACTGTTAAAACTGGAAGCGCTCAAACAATCGAAACCCATAGCGATTACTCTACCAAGTATTGCTGATATTCAGTTAAAGCCTCATTTACAGCGGGTCAAAATCTATAGTGATTATCTGGCGAAGAGTGGAAGTAGCCGTCCGGCCAAAACTGCAAGTTTATTAAATTCAGTACGCTCAATCTTAGGCTTAGAACACCAGCAAGCGGCGCAAGATTTCATTCAGGTTTTAAAGAAGCAGGATATTCTCAAACAGGACAATACCAAGTTGATTTATAACAGCCTGCTCATACAGGCTTGGGCTAATCTGGATAAGTCCTGCCTGATTCCAATGGCGATACAACCGCATATCATCAATCAGCCAAACACTGAAATCTTATCTTAAAACAAAGACGTAAAAGTAATAAGTACAGAGAATAAAATAGTATTTCGCAAGCGGTGCTTGCCTTTTATAGCGGGCTTATGCAAATCTAATATAAGAACATAAAGGTTGAACTATGGAAAATACCGGAATCTGGGTGGCAGTTGTCATCATCGTTTTCGTACTGGGGTCTATTTTTGGTCTGCGTGTGAGTCCCAGAGAAAAGGCATTAGGACTCATGCGTGATAAAGCCCGCAAGATGGGCTTACATCCACGTCTGGTGGTTGCGCCGGACTGGACCAATATTCCCAAGGCGACTGAAAGTCGTGCCAGTATGGTGGCCTATTACAGTGTGCTGCTTCCAGATGCCCGTTTACCGCTGATGCGTGCCCGCGTGGTTGATAACAAACTTGAACTGGTGCATGGGGATGACAAATTTAAAGATTTTCCCATTGCATTAAAGGGCATTTATGCTATTGATATGCAGGCAAACTGTGTAGGACTCTATTGGGATGAAGAATCTGATCTTAGAGCCACACAACTTGATGACATCAAGGCACTATTACATTCTTTGGCTGAACTTTAATTTTAGAAATAAACAGGATTAAACGGTTAATATGGCGAACGCTCCTCGGTCCACATCAAAAAGCAGCACGGCGAAGTCTTCCGACGCTGGAAGTAAACGTGCCTTGGTGATTGTGGAGTCGCCTGCAAAAGCGAAAACAATCAACAAGTATCTCGGTTCAAACTACATCGTGAAATCCTCGGTGGGTCATGTGCGTGACTTGCCGACGGGCGGCTCTGCGAAAACTGCAGAGAAAAAACCGGTGACCCGAACCAAGCTGACTGAAGCAGAAAAAGCGGAAAAATCACAGCAGGCGTTGATTAACCGGATGGGTGTCGATCCAGAACATGACTGGAAAGCCAAATATGAAGTCCTTCCGGGCAAGGAAGGCGTAGTCGCTGAACTGAAAAAACTGGCATCGCAAGTCGATGAAGTGTATCTCGCAACGGATTTGGACCGTGAAGGGGAAGCGATTGCCTGGCATTTAAAAGAAGTGATCGGCGGCGATGATTCACGCTATCAACGTGTGGTCTTTAACGAAATTACCAAAAATGCCATTCAGGAAGCGTTTAAACAGCCCTCACGTCTAGATACCAATAAGGTCAATGCCCAGCAGGCACGCCGTTTCCTGGATCGTGTCGTCGGCTTCATGATTTCGCCACTGCTATGGGAAAAAATTGCCCGTGGTCTGTCTGCGGGGCGTGTACAGTCTGTCGCTGTAAAGCTGGTCGTGGAACGCGAACGTGAAATTCGTAAGTTCATTCCTGAAGAATACTGGCAGGTTTTTGCAGATACCAAATCCAAGAAAGATGATATTCGTCTGGAAGCGGTCAAGCAAAATGGCAAGACTTTAAAGCTGCATAATAAAGCTGAAACAGATGCTTTACTGAATCTGATTAAAGACGCTGAATATAAAGTTATTAGCCGTGAAGATAAGCCGACCAAGGTGAATCCAAGCGCGCCGTATATCACGTCTACCTTGCAACAGGCCGCAAGTACCCGTCTAGGTTTCTCGGTGAAGAAAACCATGATGCTGGCACAGCGCCTGTATGAAGCTGGTTTCATTACCTATATGCGTACTGACTCCACCTTCCTGAGTGATGATGCAGTCAATATGGTGCGTGGTCATATCGAGTCTGAATATGGCGAGAAATATCTGCCAGCCAAGCCGAACCGTTATGGTAATAAAGCTGGTGCGCAGGAAGCCCATGAGGCCATTCGTCCATCCAATGTGGCATTGAAAGGCGATAGTCTGGCTGGAGTGGAACGTGATGCACAGCGTCTGTATGACCTGATCTGGCGTCAATTTGTAGCTTGTCAGATGACACCAGCAGAATATTTATCATCGACTATTTTAGTGGATGCGAATGGTGTTGAACTGAAAGCCAAAGGTCGTACTCTGGTATTTGATGGTTTCACCAAAGTTCGTGGCCAGAACAAATCTGATGATGATGTACTGTTGCCTGCTGTGAAAGTTGGTGAAGTGCTGAAGCTGGAAAAACTAGATCCATCTCAACATTTTACCAAACCACCGGCACGTTTTACTGAAGCATCTTTAGTCAAAGAGCTTGAGAAAAAAGGTATTGGTCGTCCTTCGACTTATGCTGCCATTATCTCGACCATTCAGGATCGTGGTTATGTAAAACTGGAGAACCGTCGTCTCTTTGCTGAGAAGATGGGTGAGATCGTCACCGATCGTCTGGATGAAAGCTTCAATAACCTGATGAACTATGACTTTACTGCAGACCTTGAAGGTCAGCTGGATAAAGTGGCAGATGGTGAGCGTAACTGGAAAGATCTGTTAGACAGCTTCTATGGTGACTTCAAAAAACGTCTGACCAATGCTCAGGGTGAAAACGGCATGCGCCGCAATCAGCCTGTAGAAGTTGAAGCAGTCCATTGTAAAGAATGTGACCGTCCGATGCAGATCCGTACCGGTACAACAGGCGTATTCCTGGGTTGTTCGGGTTATAACTTGCCACCGAAAGAACGTTGTAAAGGTACATTGAACCTGACTCCGGTTGAATCTCTGGCTGCACTATCTGATGATGATGCAGCAGAAACTGCTGACCTGATGTCGAAAAAACGTTGTCCAGTCTGTGGCACTGCAATGGACAGCTATGTGATTGATGGCGGCCGTAAACTGCATATCTGTGGTAATAACCCGGACTGTACAGGTTATGAGCTGGAAGAAGGCGAATTCAAGATTAAGGGTTATGATGGCCCAACCATCCCATGTGATAAATGTGATGGTGAAATGCAGCTGAAAACTGGCCGTTTTGGTCCATATTTTGCCTGTACCAGCTGTGAGAATACCCGTAAAGTCTTGAAGAATGGTCAACCTGCGCCTCCGCGTGTTGATCCGATCAAGATGGAACACTTACGTTCAACCAAGCATGATGATTTCTTTGTTCTGCGTGATGGTGCCGCCGGTCTGTTCCTGGCCGCGAGCAAGTTCCCGAAAGTCCGTGAAACTCGCGCACCGAAGGTTGCAGAACTGCGTACTGTAGCGGATCAGCTAGATCCAAAATATCAGTTTATTTTGCAGGCACCAGATGGGGATCCTGAAGGAAATCCAACCTTGGTGAAATTCAGCCGTAAGAACCAGTCTCAATATATTGGTTCGGAAACCCCTGAAGGCAAGCAAACCAAATGGTCGCTGGTCTATCAGGATGGCAAATGGGTTGAGGCCTAAGCTATAAGACATCAAGAAAATGCTGACGAAAGTCGGCATTTTTTTATGACTAAGTATTTTTGATCAACACAGTTCTAGGATATTCTAGGCGTTAAATAATAAAAGATTAAAATAGGAATCATGCATGACTTGGCTAGATAAATTCCTGTTCTTAAGTATCGGATTAGGATCTATCCTCTATTTCATGCTTAAAAAGATTAATGAAATGGGTATTCCTATGGATCGGGGAATGCTGATGATTCTGGTGATTATTATGTCACTGGTTAGTTTGAGCTGTGTTTTATATCTGCGCTCTGAAGATCAAAAAACGAAACAAAAATAACATTTAAATTAACTCTCTATTGGCATGTTCATATGTGGAAAAAAATCCGAATCCTGATTTTATTGATGATTTTGTTTGTGGTGGCAGTAAATGCTTATCGAGATCAGAATCAGGACTGGAACAAACCAATCTTTGTTCTGTTGCATCCGATCAATGCAGATGGATTGGCGACCACACAGCAATATATCCAGCAATTGTCTGCTCAGGATCTAAAAGGAACACAAGAATATCTGGAAAAAGCGGCCCAGCAGTACCGTGGACAGCCCACTTATTTTTATTTTAATCTGGGGCGTGAACTTAAAGAATTGCCGCCTAAAGTGCCGGAGCAGGCCTCCTTACTTGGCAATATTTTATGGAGTCTGAAATTCCGTTTCTATGCCTGGCAACAGCAGCAAGGTTCAGATCCTTCATCGAATGTTACTCTCTTTTTAAATTATTATGATCCTGCACACACCCAGCAATTAAAACATTCAACGGCTCTGCAAAAAGGCCGAATCGGTTCAGTCAATCTATTTGCTTCAAGCAGACAGTCTGACCAGAATAAGATTGTCCTAGTGCATGAATTACTGCATGCCTTTGGCGCTTCAGATAAATATGATCTCGCCACAGGCCAGCCGATATACCCAGTGGGTTATGCCAATCCCAATCAGCAGCCTTTATTTCCCCAAACCAAAGCTGAGCTGATGGCAGGGCACATTCCGGTATCGCAAAGTACCAGTAAAATGCCAGAATCTTTAAATCAGACCCTGATTAATGAAATCACGGCGATTGAACTTGGCTGGAAAAAATAATTAACAAAGTGCTAAATAAACCGGCATAACTTACTATTTCTATAGATAAACTCAGTGAATTTCTAACAAATTTCTCCATGATTTAAGAGTATAATCAAAGTCATAGCCAATGACTTGAGAAGAATATGAAGACTGTTGGAAATGATCTTGTTCGGCATCAATTGCATGAAAACCGTAAATGGTATTTAGGCCTGGGTGCCTTATTAGTGTTATTTGGAATCGTACTGTTAGCGTCGCTGCCTTTTGCCACCTTATCCATCGTATTCTTGTTTGGGGTCCTGATGATGATAGGTGGGGTGGTTCATCTGATCGCCGGGATTAAAATCTTCGATGGGGCATTTCGCTGGCTCTGGCTGCTATTTGGTATTATCTATTTTATTGCGGGCTATTATGCTTTTAGCACGCCAGCGAAAACTGCGATTGTACTGACCAATCTACTTGCGATTGCTTTGCTTGCGGCGGGAATAATTCGCATCTTCAATGCTTTTATCTTTAAAGCATTCCGTGGCTGGGGCTGGACTTTATTTTCCGGGATTTTAACTTTAGCTACAGGTATCCTGATTCTATTGTCACCGAATGCACCGTTCTGGGTTCTGGGCGCTTTTCTGGCAATCGATCTTTTGTTCCAAGGGATTAACTATTTGACTTTGGCTTCCTATATCAAACATCGTGTGCCAAAAAGCTCCGCAGATCTTTAAGTAAGATCAGTATAAAAAAGAGTGTGAATCAGCGCTCTTTTTTATTGGCATGTTCAGCTTTGCCTGTAAGATGGGTATGCACTTCAAATTAGTATAAAACCTATCACGCGGCCGATCATATTCATGAAAACCTTTGTTCTAGCGCCAGATTCTTTTAAGGAAAGTATGACTGCCGAGCAGGCCTGTCAGGCGATGCAGCGTGGTATTTTGCAGGTCTTTCCTGACGCAAATTGTATTACTGTACCCATGGCAGATGGTGGTGAGGGAACTGTAGATGCATTAATCTCAAGTCTAAAGGGTGAACGAGTAACGTGCCGAGTTACAGGGCCATTAGCCAGTCAGTCGATCGGAACTTATTTTGGATTGGTTAATGCAGGTCAGACCGTAGTGATTGAAATGGCCAAGGCCAATGGCATTCATCTGCTCGAAGCTACTCGGCGTAATCCCATGTTGACCTCGACTTATGGCACAGGGGAAATGATCAAACAGGCGCTAGATCTTGGCGTAAAGAAAATCATTATTGGGCTCGGTGGTAGTGTTACCAATGACGGTGGTGCCGGTATGGCTCAGGCTTTGGGAGTCCGATTCTTAAATACTGCAGGAGAATCAATTCAGGTCTGCGGTGGTAATCTGGATCAGATTGATCAAATTGATTTTTCCCAACTCGATGCTCGTTTAAACAATACGGAAATCTTGATCGCTTCAGATGTGAATAATCCGCTCTGTGGGTCGAATGGTGCTTCAGCGATCTTTGGGCCGCAGAAAGGTGCAACATCGGAAATGGTGCAACAACTGGATCGGAACCTGAGTCATTTTGCTGATCTGGTTGAAACAAGCTTAGATATTTCTTCTAAAAACCTTCCCGGCGCAGGGGCAGCCGGTGGGTTAGGTTTTGGGCTGATGGCGTTTGCAGGAGCAAAGCTGCAATCCGGTGTAGCGTTAATTATGGAACAGAATAAACTGGCACAAAAAATTGCGAATGTAGATTATGTTTTCACTGGCGAGGGCAAGATTGATCATCAGACTGCTTTAGGAAAAACACCATTTGGTGTGGCTCAGGTCGCCCAGCAATTAAATAAACCGGTAATTGCGTTTGCAGGTTTGGTCGGTGAGGGGATTGAGTCACTGTATCAGGTTGGTTTTAGTCAGATTGTGGGGATTAATCCACCAGATTTTTTATTGGAAGAAGCATTAAAAGATGCTGAGCAAAACCTAGAGCAAGCGTGTGCTCGTGTTATGAAAGAAATTAAAATAAAGTTTGAACAATAAGATAGATAAATTTTTATGAGCTAACTTAGCTTAATGCACGACCTCATTTACGGTTTACTAAACTTATGCGTGCGGGTTACGTAGGTACATTGTTACTTTGACGGAGCAAAGTAACCAAACTCCAGTGTTATTCAGATGATGCATCCCTGCATCACTGAATAACGGCGGCATCCATGCCGCCTGGCCGGAATCAAATGCTTTCTAGAATATTGAGGATACGTTTTCTAGGAACAGCTCTGTTAAACTACATCTATCCACAAAAAGATGAGTGACCATGAGTTTAGCCGCCCTAATTGATGAACTGAATCCCCAACAAAAGCAAGCTGCGACGACGGATGCTAAGCATAGTCTGGTTTTGGCTGGGGCAGGCTGTGGCAAGACCAAAACTATCGTGGCACGTGCAGCTTATCTGATTGATCAAGGCGTACCGGCAAACCAGATTCAGATTTTGACCTTTACCCGTCGTGCAGCCAGTGAAATCGTGGCACGGGTGGAACTGGCACTCGGTGAACAGGCCAAAGGCTTACGTGCATCGACGTTTCATACCTTCTGTATGTATCTGCTGCGCCGGATTCCAAAGGCTTTTGGTCTGGAACAGTTTTCAATTATTGACCGTGATGATCAGCTGATGATGTTCCGCCTGATTCGCGGGCGTGATGACAAGAAAAATCCGAATTACTTGCCGAAGCCACAGGAACTCTGTGATCTATATTCCTTTGCGCGGAATACCCGGCAGAAACTGAGTCTGGCTTTGGAAAAGCAGATGCCGGAATGTCTGGCACTCAAAGACCAGATTGCCGACATCATGAAAGAATATGAAGCTCGTAAGCGTGCGCGTAGTTTTCTGGATTATGATGATATCCTCGCTGTGGTGGCGACTGCTTTGGCACAGTCTGAAGGGCTAGTGGAATATGTGTCCTCAATTTGTCGGCATATGCTGGTGGATGAAATGCAGGATACTAATCCATTGCAATGGGCATTGCTGGAACCGCTAAAAGATCAGATCAGTCTGTTTTGTGTTGGCGATGATGCACAGTCGATTTATGGTTTCCGTGGTGCTGATTTTGAAAATATTCACCATTTCAAGGAACGGATACCGGATGCAAAAATTTTTAAACTAGAAAAGAATTACCGCTCAACTCAGGAAATTCTGGATCTATCTAACTGGCTGCTGGATCAGTCCGAAATCAAATATGACAAGCGTCTGGATGCGCATCGTGGTGAAGGCATCAAGCCAAAGATGCACATTTTCCCGAACGAGTTTGATGAAGCGAAATGGATCGCGATTGATATTAAAGAGCGCCATTATCTGCAAGGCAGCAAATGGTCCGATCATATGGTGCTGGTACGTTCCAGTTATGCAGCGCGACATATTGAAGCAGCTTGTATCGCGGCCAATGTTCCGTATCGATTCATCGGCGGGATGAAACTGTTAGAAACTGCGCATGTGAAAGATCTGCTCAGCCTGTTGCGTGTGGTGGCGAATCCTCTGGATGATATTGCCTGGATGCGTTTTTTAACGTTGTGGAATGGTGTGGGTGATGTCGGAGCGAGTAAGCTGTCTCAGCAGCTTTTAGCTGAGCCAGAGATGGATATCATTGCCGACAAGCTAGAAAAATTTGGCAAGATTCCACTGGAAACCATTCTGATTATGAAGCAAATGGCGGTACTCAAAACCGAAGTACAAGCCTGTGTCAGTCTGGCAGTCCAGGCCATTGAAGCACAACTGGCCGAGAACTATAAAAAAGACTGGAATCGCCGTCAGGGAGATTTTGAATTGGTAAAACAGCTGGCTTCCAAGCATGCTCAATTGAGTGAGTTTCTGGAAGAGTATGTGCTCGATCCGGTCTCTATTTCCGAAATTGAACGCCAGTCGGATACGGATGTGGTGACCCTCATTACCATTCACTCGGCCAAGGGTACGGAACAGAAAGTCTGTTATGTGGCTAATGTTACGCCGGGACAATATCCGCATGCACGGGCGCAAGGGGATTTTGATGATGTCGAGGAAGAGCGGCGTGTATTGTATGTGGCGCTGACTCGTGCACAGAATGAACTGATTCTGACCAAGCAAAACCTGAATCACTGGGCGCGTGAAACGGTAGATGAGCAGGGGCGTAAAATTGAAAGCTATTTTCTCAATGATTTGACCCGCAATTTATGTGTCACAGAAACTCATTACAAAACCCGTCAACAGACTGTGAAAAGTGCTTTAATTGAGCGCCAGTCGATTAATTTAGATTTTGGGATTGATCTCGATTAAACTATCCCTTCTGGGTTTGACGCAAAAAGTAGAGTAGGCACGTGCTTTTTGATTATTTTTGCCTATCTTCTTAAGGTTATCCGATGAAAATTTTAGTTCGTAACTTGGCGCGCACTGTAACAGAAGCTGAATTGCTGACCCTGTTTCAGCAATATGGTACTGTTGAGTCTTGTACGCTGGTCATGGATGCAGAAACAGGCAAGTCTAAAGGTTTTGCCTTTGTAGAAATGCCACATGGCCGTGAAGCTGTTAAAGCGATTAAAGGTTTAAATACACTGCGCCTGCATGGTCAGGGGATTCGTGTGAAGCAAGCTGAAGAAAAGCCACAGGCTTAAATAACAGCTGATAAAAAAGAGCATGTATGATGCTCTTTTTTTTGCCTTTAAAAAGGCCTAGATTTTTACTGAAGGGTTAATATCAGCAGTCTGAAGTATCAAGATCATGCAGAATAGATCGACAGCGTAGACAATCTTGCATTGCGTAATGCGAGCGGACGTTTTACTTTATAAGAGCCAAAATTTGTTTTAATGCTTAGGAAATCTCGATGACACGAGTTGCTCGCTATCATGCGGACCGTACCAATCAAAAACTTTATTTCGCCCGTATGGCCTGTCAGCAGGCTGAACAGACTGATCATGTGCAGCAGGCACAAGCTCATCGTGAAGCTGCCGTATTCCATCTGCATGGGGCGCTGCTGGCCTTTTTGCAGGAACTGGTACGCTATTACCGTCTGAATGACCTGAGCCCGACGCTGAAATCGATTGAAGAGCTTATGGCGGCTAAGGGGCAGGTATCACCTGAAGTGACCGTATTACAGCATTTATCCAAAGATGGTTTTCTTGCTGAACTGAAACGTGCTTACCGTCTCTGCCAATATGCGCCAGAGCCAAGTTCGCCACAACCCGAAGACGAAACTTCTTCAAATCTCATCATTAAAGTCACACAGACACCACAAGCCTGGTTACCTGATACTGCTATATTACGAGAATGGCATCGTGACCTGACGCAGCTTATTGATGGTTTTCGTAATGAGATGGTTGAATTTTAATCTGATCAGCTGTACTTGAAATTGCGATTATTAACCCTATATCAATTACTCTAATGATGCAAAGTGCAATCGCTCTTTGCCACCATGTTGAACATGGAGGATATATGTCTATAGAACAGTTGAAAGATTTATTTGGTAATCAAGACGCGATTTTAGAACTCGTTCAACTTGAAGGTGGCGCGTTGGCATTACGAAATGCGGGCTCAAAAAAACAGCCATTAGTCATGATTCAGTTTAATGACGAGGTCAAAGCCCTGTTGGGTGATCAAACGCCTGTGATTGCACAACACATGATTCAGGCCGCTTTATATGGTTTGCTGGAACAGCAGGTCAATGAATGGCAAGCTGAAGTTGTGGATGAAGAGCCCAAATATATGAGCTAAATTGCCTACCCTGGCGAGCAGGAAAGCACACTTGAAGTGTGCTTTTTTTGTGTTTATAAAATGAAAAAAATAGAGAATAAGAGAAAAAAATTAAGTCTATTAAACAGAAAAGTAATCTGAAATTTTATGGTTTGCCGATGTGATAAATTCCAGTCCAATCAATAAAAAAAGAAGTTGTCAATTTTGACAACTTCTTTAATGAATCAGCCTGAATAATGCGTAGGTGGATGGTTATGTGCAATCTCGATCTGGTTCAAAATATGATTGCTCATATTTCTCGCCATTTCCTCTTTGGCATAGTACACCTCGCCAATATTGTCACGGCGAATCACTTCGGCTTCTTCCTTGCTTTCCGCACATAGCAGGATCTGAATAGCAGGGTTTAGGGTCTTGGCAATATCCACGATTTTATGGATATCAATAATATCCATCGGTGAGATCACCAATAGACGTGCATGCTGAATGTGAGCCTGAATCAACACACCGGGTTCAGTTGCGACACCAGAAACTGCCGCAATGCCTTTTTTACGCAAGTTCTCTACGATCTCACGGTTTTCTTCGGCAATGACTACCTTAATATCTTGCTCCATTAGAGATAAGGTAATTCGACGACCGACTTCACCATGCCCCACAATCACCACCTGATCACGCAGATAGTCCTGCGAGACCTCATCCGGTAGCATGGCAAGCGGATCACCACTACGCTCCAATAAGCGCGCCAGAGACGAACGTTCGCGGATCCATTTTTGTACCGGTTCTACTGCTGAGAAAATAAACGAGTTCAGGGTAATCGAAATCAGGGCACCCGCCAGAATCAGGTTTTGTCCATCGAGTGACAATAGATTTAGCGATACACCAAGTGCGGCCAGAATAAAAGAGAATTCACCGATTTGTGCCAGAGATGCACCGACGGTGAGTGCCGTATTGATTGGGTAGCGGAAGAACAGCACCAGTGCCATCGCTGCGATGGTTTTACCAATCATGATAATACCGAGCACCGCCAACACATGAAGTGGCTGATCCATCAGGATACGCGGATCAAACAGCATACCGACGGACACAAAGAACAGAATCGAGAAGATTTCACGCAGCGGTAAGGTTTCTTCTTCGGCACGGTGGCTGAAGTCAGACTCTTTCACTACCATCCCGGCAAAGAACGCACCGAGTGCCATGGATACGCCAAAGACCTTATAAGCCCCAAAGGCAATCGATACGGCTGCAGCTACGACGGTTAAGGTAAATAGCTCACGTGAGCCTAAACGTGCCACCACCTGCATGATCATTGGCACTAAACGTTTACCAATAATCAGCATGAAAGCAATAAAGCCGGCTACTTTGAGCAAGGTAATGCCTAAGGTGATCCAGACATTCTGATCGCTACTACTGCCTTCCAGTGCCTGACCACCGAGAAGTACTGCAGTTGCGGGTAATAATACCAGTGCCAGAACCATAACCAGATCTTCAACCAGAAGCCAGCCGACTGCAATTTTCCCGTTAATGGATTCGAGCAGGCCACGATCCCCTAGGGCTTTGAGAAGCACGACGGTACTGGCACAGGACAGGCTTAAACCAAAGATCAAGGCAGAGCCAAAATTCCAGCCCCAGAGCATGGAGACCCCGACCCCGAGCAGTGTCGCGACTGCAATCTGCAAGACTGCACCCGGCAAGGCAATACGCCTGACCTGCATCAGGTCATTCAGAGAAAAGTGCATCCCGACACCAAACATCAGGAACATGACGCCAAGTTCGGCCAGCTGGTTCGCCAGATGCACATCTCCAACCACGCCTGGGGTGTTCGGGCTAATCAGAATCCCGGCAACCAGATAACCAATCAGTGGGGGAAGGCGTAGACGTGCAGCGATATAGCCAAAAACCAAGGCCAAGCCAAAACCGACAGCTAACAGGATAATGAGCTCTACGTCATGTGGCACTAAACACTCCTTTAAAATAAATTTTATGAAATTTCAGTTTTTTATGGGAAATAAGCACAGAAAATGCCAGAAGAAACAGAAAGTTTATCAAGCCGCATAAAAAAAATGCAAAAAAAAACGACCGGGAAGGTCGCTTTTTTCAAAAAACTAAAATTATTTGATTTTAGCTTCTTTGAAGATTACGTGTTGACGGATTTTTGGATCAAATTTTTTGATTTCCATTTTTTCCGGCATAGTACGTTTGTTCTTAGTAGTGGTATAGAAATAACCTGTACCAGCTGAAGAAACTAAGCGAATCTTATCACGCATTGTCCTGACTCCTTACTTAGATCTTTTGACCTTGAGCACGAAGGTCAGCAACAACCTTTTCAATGCCCAATTTGTCGATAATACGCATACCTTTAGTGGTTAAACGAAGACGTACAAAACGTTTTTCGCTTTCTAACCAGAAACGGTGGTGGTGCAGGTTCGGCTCGAACCGGCGCTTAGTTTTGTTGTTGGCGTGTGAGACGTTGTTACCAACGACTGGACGCTTGCCGGTAACTTGGCAAACCTTAGACATGGTGTAACTCCATTGATTTAGCCAACAGCAAATCTGTATGGCCAGTCAAAAATAAACGGATTGAATTCATTCAAGGGGCGTTTTATATCAAAAATGCGCTTAAAAGACAAGCGATTTTGTCTAAAACGAAGCATGAGCCCGTGTGATAGCTCATGCCTTGATCATTTATCGAAGAAGTGTCTTCGAAATCAGCTTATGGATCGGCTTATTAAACGGAGGCAGAATGTATTTCAAGCTATACAGCTTAGGATTCGACATTACAGACCGTTCATGCGACAAACTGAAGAAGCCTTCTGGCCCATGATATTTACCCATACCGGAAGCACCGACACCACCAAATGGCAGGTCATCCTGTGCGACATGGGTTAATACAGTGTTTTGCCCGAAATGCCCTGAATGGGTACGCTGTGCGACATAATCAGCACGCGCCTGATCAAAGTCGAAATAGTATAATGCAAGTGGACGCGGACGGCTATTAATAAAGTCGATAACGTCGTCAATTTGATCATATTCCATGATCGGCAGGAGCGGCCCAAAGATTTCATGCTGCATGATCTGCATGCTTGGCATAACATTGGTCACGATGGTCGGTGCAATTTTACGCAGGTCTGCTGGCGATTCATTACGTGGATTGATTTCAATAATCTGCGCGCCTTGCTCACGGGCATCATCCAGATAACCTTGCAAACGATTGTACTGCTTGTCATTGATAATCGAGGTGTAATCCTGATTATGGCTGATGTCCGGATACATGCTTTCGACACAGGCTTTAAAATGATCGATAAACTCGGCAGTTTTGCCACGCGGCAGGAACATATAATCCGGTGCCACGCAGGTTTGGCCCGCATTCCAGAGCTTGCCCACGGCAATACGCTGAGCTACATCACGCAGGTCAATGGATGGATGCACTAGTACAGGGGATTTGCCACCCAGTTCCAGAATCACAGGTACCAGATTTTCCGCAGCTGCTGCCATCACGGTTTTACCCACAGCCGTTGAGCCGGTAAAAATCATCTTGTCAAAAGCCAGTCGGCAGAAGGCATCAGATACCGTACCGCCACCATTCACCACGGCAACCAGTTCTTTAGGAAAGGCTTCAGCTAAGGCTTTTTCCAGTACCTTGCCAAAGGCAGCGGATGAACTGGAAATTTTGATCATGGCATGGTTGCCCGCAGCTAACGCACAGATCAGAGGACCAATGGATAATAATAAAGGGTAGTTCCACGGTGCGATGATGCCGATCACGCCTAGAGGTTGATACTGTACCCAGGCTTTTGCCGGCTGGTGAATAATACCGACATGACGCTTGGACGGTTTCATCCAGCCGGTCAGGTTTTTGCTGTAATATTTAATATGTTCAAGACAAGTCAGTAACTCGCCAATTTTGGTTTCCCCGATAGAGCGGTTACCATAGTCTTGATTAATTGCATCGGCAAATTGATCTTGATACTTAACTAAGATACGCTTAAGCCGAGCTAAACGATCGATACGTTCCTTTGCAGTCGGCAGTGGGTAGCGTAAGTAGGCGTATTTTTGTTGAGCCAGAATTTCATTGAGGTGCTGGCTATCAAGAAAATGTGGTGTCATTGAAGTTGTTTTTGTGTGACTGTTCATGCCGCACTACCATTATTCAAAATCGATTAATTAATTTTTAGAGCAAATACTCTAATTAGTCAAGTTACTTTGTGTGTTAGCCTTACTAATGCATGAACTGAATGGTTATTTTAGGATGTCCCAAACCAAAACGTTAAAAACCAAAGAGCGTATCTTACAGCTCAGCTTGCAGTTGTTTAATGAACGTGGCGAACGATCTGTAACCACCAACCATATTGCTGCTGAACTCGGCATGAGTCCGGGTAATCTGTATTACCATTTCCGTAATAAAAATGAAATTATCAAGGAACTGATGGAGCAGTATCAGCATCAGACGCTGGAAATGCTGGCACTTCCGGAAGACCGTGCTCTGGATGCCAATGACAAGATTCATTATTTTCAGGTACTGAGCAGCCAACTTTGGGCTTATCGTTTTCTGCACCGTGACGTATACCATCTGGTCGAAAATAACGAAGATTTCCGCAAGCTTTATCCGCGTTTTGCCGGACAGGTTATGCAGCAGGGACAAAAAATTTATAAAGCCTTCGTAAATGCCGGCCTGATGGAAATGACCGATTCAGAAATTGAAGCGCTGATCATTAACCTCTGGATCGTACTGACCAACTGGACCAACTTCCTGTATATGTCGGGACATATTACCGATTCCAACACTCTGGAAGAAAAATGGGTCTGGCAAGCACTGCGTCAGATGGTGTTCCTGGAAGGTGCTTATCTGCGTGGTGAAAGCCGTCAGACGTATGAAAGCTTACTTAACTCGTTCGGTTCCTCAGAGCTGTTTGCCAGTCTGTCGTCGCCTAAACCGCCTGAATCTGAACAAACTATTCAGAATATCTAAGAAACGCGTTAGAATACTCGGCTTATTTTTTTAATTTAACTAATTAGTGACCTTAACCAACATGAATATGACGACTGCTAATACCGCACGTTTATTGATTACTTGTGAAGACAAGCCAGGCATCGTGCAGGCTGTTTCAAGCTTCTTGTATCATCAGGGTGCCAACATTACGGCGCTTGATCAATACGCGACAGCAGCGCAGGGCGGACGTTACTTCATGCGTGTTGAGTTTGAACTGGACAATCTGCAAAGCCGTAAAGAAAGCCTGTTGCAGACTTTTGCTGGCAATGTTGCAGAGCGCTATGGCATGCACTGGCGTCTGGCACTGGTCAGTGATGTGAAAAAGGTCGGTATTCTGGTTTCTAAAGTCGACCATGCGTTGCTAGAGCTGTTATGGCGTCATGCACGCGGCGGTCTGCCATGTGAAATCACTAAAGTGGTATCTAACCACGAAACTCTACGTGAATCAGTAGAAAACTTTGGTATTCCGTTTGAAGTGGTTCCTGTGACCAAAGAGAACAAACGTGAAGCCTATGCACAGATTGATGAACTGATGCAGGGCAACGATCTGCTGGTATTAGCCCGTTATATGCAGATTCTCGATGAAGAGTTCGTAAGTAAATGGGAAATGAAAGTGATCAATATTCACCATTCATTCCTGCCAGCGTTCGTGGGTGCTAATCCTTACAAACAGGCTTATGACAAAGGTGTAAAACTGATCGGTGCAACTGCACACTATGTGACAGCTGATCTGGATCAGGGTCCAATCATCGAGCAGGATGTAGAGCGTGTGAACCATGACTTTACTGTTGAACAGCTGCGTGAATTGGGTCAGGATGTTGAACGTAATGTGCTGGCACGTGCAGTGAGATGGCATCTGGAAGACCGTGTGATTGTCGACGGCAATAAAACTGTCGTGTTCCAATAAGCGCTTGCATCTCGGTTTAAAAAAGGCATACTTTAAGTATGCCTTTTTTGTTTGAAACAAAAATAATGGAGAAAAGTGGGATTAGTAGTTGCAAATGAAAACACTTCTCATTTATTATTGGCGTACTTTAATTGTGCTAACCGATGAGCTTGATAGTTTGTTTCGCATCATCTCTTCGAGGTAAATAGATTTAATGAGTCAAGTTGCTGCTCCCATGACACCACCACCGTCAAATCAGATGAAAAAGAAAGTCGTTTCTATTCTGGCGGCGGTTCTGGTTGGACACGTGGGTCTTTTATGGGCAGTCAGCCAGATGGAAGCACCTGAACTGAAACAGGTCGATAAAGAACCTTTAAAGGTTCGTTTTGTCAAACTTCAGGAAGCCCCAAAACCTTTACCACCCAAGCCAAAGCCGCCAGAGCCTAAACAAGAGCCACCAAAGCCGAAAGAAGTTAAAATTGTAGAAAAACCGCTGCCACCGCCACCCAAAAAAGTAGAAAAAATTGAGCAGGTGAAAAAAGCAGAAACGCCTAAACCTGTTACTGCACCGCCAGTTGAGGCCAAACCGGCACCAAGTCCAGTGGTTCCTGCGGTCGTGACTGAAACTAAAAAAGTGGCACCTGCGCCTGCACCGGTTGCGCCACCAGCACCTGTCGCACCGCCGGCTCCACCTGCACCGCCAGCACCGAAAAGTGTTGCAATTGGCGGCGGCGTATCTTGGCAGCGTGCACCAAAAGTGTCGCTCTCGGCAGGAGAGTTAAAATCAGCCTGTTCATTGGTGGTGGATGTATCTGCAAATGAGCAGGGGAAAGTGGTCTCTGCGACCGCACGAAATTCGAGTTGTAGTCCGGCCGTTACGCGCAAAGTTGAATCAGCGGTACGTCGTGCACAACTGACCAAATATGTTGAAAATGGTGTGGCTTATCCAACCCGTGTGGAACAGCCTTTCGATTTTCAGATTACCAAATAACGGCTAACCCATTAGGAGTTCGAATATGAACTTTTCAGTTTATTGGCAACACGCTGATGCAGTCAGTAAAACACTGTATTTCGTGTTATTGGCAATGTCGATTGCGACATGGACCATTTTTGTGCTGCGTTTGATGGGCACTCGCCAACTTAAACAGATTGCCTATGCTCAATTATCTAAAGCATTAGGGCAATTGAAAAATAAAATGACTCCTTTGGCATTTGAACAACGTAAAGCTGTAGCTGAGCAGGCTTTATTGCGTCAGATCGCATTAGAAAAAGGTAATGCGGAAAAAGGTGTATCTGTCTTGGGTACCATCGCTTCAATTTCACCCTTTGTCGGTCTGTTCGGTACAGTATGGGGGATCTTCCACGCACTGGTTGCCGTGGGTAAGAGTGGTCAGGCAGGTCTGGCACAAGTAGCCACTCCAGTGGGTGAAGCGCTGATCATGACCGGTCTGGGTCTGGCTGTGGCGATTCCTGCGGTACTTGCATATAACATCTGTGTACGTGTTAACCGTACTTTAAGCAATGAACTGCAAGACCATGCGCATAGCTTATTGATTGACACCATGTTGCAACAGGATTCTTCTGCAAAGAAGGCTGATGCAAAAGTAGCACAAGACAGTTTAGTTGGAGGTCAAGCTTAATGGCTTTTCAATTGGGTGAAGACAACGATACAGGCATGAATGAGATGAATCTCATTCCCCTGATCGACATCATGTTGGTATTGATGATCATCTTTCTGGTGACAGCGACCGTTGCGAACCCATCAATTCCATTAACCTTGCCGCAAACCACTGCAGAAATTATTGACCTGCCACCTGAAAATGTCACCATCAGCATCAATGCCAAAGGTGATGTAGCGTGGAATGGTGATGTACTGACCCTGGATCAACTTGAAACCCGTTTCAATGAGGCGAGCCAGGCACAGCGTCAACCGACCATCGTATTGAAAGCAGATAAAGAATCACGTTATGACACCGTTGCTCAAGTGATGTCACGCGCGAGTGGAGCCGGACTCAGCGATATTGCCTTTGCAACTGATAACTAATTTTTTACTCTCAATGAAAAAAGCGACTGATCTCAGTCGCTTTTTTATTACCTTAATTTAAGAGGGCATTTGATCAAGCCGCATCCAGATTAATGAGTTTTGAGCAGCGTCATAAACTTATGTTGTAATTTGTTCAGCTTGGGCGGAATCGCGAAATTACAGTAGCCCTGATTCGGATTCTTGGCAAAGAAATTCTGGTGATATTCTTCAGCAGGGTAGAAAGTCGGTGCAGGGCTAAGTTCAGTCACAATATTCAATCCTTCAGCTTTCAATGAGTCTATTGTGAGCTGTGCAGTTTCTTTCTGCTCATCATTAAAATAATAAATCACAGAACGATACTGCGTGCCGACATCATTGCCCTGACGGTTTAATGTCGTTGGATCATGGGTTGCGAAAAAGACTTCGAGCAACTGACTATACGTAATCTGATTTTCATCGAAATCGATCAGGATCACTTCGGCATGATTGGTATCACCGCCGCAGACTTGCTCATAGGTCGGATTAGGATTTTGTCCACCCGCATAGCCGCTGACGACCTTCTGTACGCCCTGAAGCTGTAAAAATACTGCTTCGGTACACCAAAAGCATCCACCACCAAATAGTGCTTGTTGCATGGTTAAGTCCTCATCATTGTAGAGTGCTGATTATTGAATGTTCATATGAGTATGAAAGATATAAAGCCTGCACGACACAGGTTTTTTGTAGTCAAAACTTAGCGAGGCTGTACTGCACTTTCTAACTGAATGAGTAAATTGCCATGACGGTCCATTAATTTCAGGGTTTTACCATAGACCTGATAATGAGTCACTTTGCTCAGTGCCTCCTTAAATTTCTGATCCAGACCTGCATTATCCAGACAAGCCATTTCGGTGCTCGCCATCTGGCTTAAGTTAAGGGTGTCTTTGCCGGCAGTGTAGCTGCCCATTATACGATTACAGCCATCTGCGCCAGACACGCGTTGAGTCGCTGCATCGAATTGCAGACTTGGAATATTGCGTGTTGTCGGTGTTGTAGTAATTTCGGTATTACCAATCTGGTTCACAATCCAGGTGCGATTTTGCAGGAGCTGTAAATTATTTTCAGTTTTGACTGATGAAGTACTCGGTACGGTTTCACAACCTGATATAGCAAAGACTGAACCTAAAATCATGATTGCTGTTAATTTTTTTAGCATGAGAGAGACTCTAATTCTGAGTTAGCTATTTGTATATAAACAAAAAAATGCAATATATGCCAGTTGATTTTGTATCTTTCTTTAAGTTGGATAGCTTAGAAAATTATCTGGAACTCGGCTCAGGTAGGCCTTGACGCAGGCGTTGTGAATACTCCTGACTGGAGATCTGACCGATATCTTTAACCCGTGGATTAACGTGTGCACGCTGATACCAGGTTTGTATATCCCAGCGCTGATCTAGCGCTTTTAAATCATATAGATAATCGGGTAAATATCCAGAAGCCAGCAGACGGTAATCTGAAGGAAGCTGTTGTTGAGATACTGCCTGAGCCATATCAAAGACCAGCGTCGTGCAGTTACTGCTCAAGGTGTTATACCATTTAGGTTCTTTGGCCAGTTCATCAGCCTTACGCAGATATTCTTTAAATAGGGCCTGAGCTTCTGCTTGCGGCATTTTGACCGGAAAAAAGTAAACCTGCTCACCACGAATATTGCTACGCGTATATACAATATCTTTCTCATCTGAGGCGACCAAACTCAGTTCATATTTTCGGAAGAAGCCACCAATAGCAGAAAATTTCTCATCCTTTTCTTTGCGAATTTCGATCGAGAAGGCGAGCGGTTTCTGATTGGCAAAATCAAAACTGACCAGCGTATGGGCAATTTTAGGTCCCATCCAGTAAGAGGTAATAATGTTTACCCCGGTAATGTCGTTTAGATCAAAACTCCGGCTTTCCCAGCGTTCGGTATATTGACCCTCTGCTTGCCAGTCAAAATTACGGATATTGTGCAAGGTGACTTGATTGCCTTGCTGCTCATAGGAGAGCAGTCGGGAAACTTCAGGATTCCAGTCACGATCCTGACGAGGTTCTATGCTTAAATAAGCCAGTAAGCTGACCAGAAAGGCTAGCAGATAAAGCACTGTATCCACCTGGCGGGAAATCAGATGCTTGGTGAAATAAATGCCCAAGACCACACAGGCAAATAGAAGCCAGAGACCGATCAGAATGATGCTGCCAATTTTACCCAAGGGTTGTTGCACCCAGAGCATCAGGCTCAGCCAAAGACTTGAACACAGGACAAATACACTAAACAGACTCCCTAATAACCACAGGCTCCAATGCTTTTCTGAATGATCTTGTCCTTGCATGTTCAATCTTTTATAGAAAATAGGCTTTATTTTCTGTATGTTGCGAACTCAAATGCAATACCGGTTTTGTCATCGATATGTTGTTCTGATGCAACTTTTTTGAACTCGGCTGGAATTTCCGGATAGTAGGCATGACCCTGTACATCCAGTTCAACATGGGTCAGTTCCAGACGATCAGCGATCTCCAGAGTCTGTTTAAAGATTTCACCGCCGCCAATGATAAAAATAGCATTCGGTTTCTCTGAAGCCTGCACATCGGCCACGGCTTGAGTCAAGGCATCTTCAATCGTATGCGTGACTTTGACGCCTTCAAAAGACCAGTCAGGATCGCGGGTAATCACCCAGTTCACACGTTTAGGCAGCGCACGGCCCATCGACTCAAGCGTTTTACGGCCCATGACAATCACGCCACCCTGGGTAATTTCCTTAAAGTGCTTGAGATCTGCTGAGATATGCCAAGGCAGATCATTGTCTTTACCAATACAGCGCTGCTGATCCATTGCCACGACATGAACGACTTCTAAATCCTGAAATGCCATACCCATACTCAAAAACAGATAAAAATTATTGCTATTAAAATGCAAAATCCCACTTTAAGCAAAGTGGGATTTGAATATTTTCCGGGGCTTAACCAGAATTAAACTGCAACTGGTGCTTTAATTCCTGGATGTGATTCATAACCGACAATTTCAATATCTTCGAATTTGAAATCAAACAGGTCTTTAACTTCAGGATTCAGTTTCAACTGGCACAGGCCTAAAGGCTCACGACTGAGTTGAAGTTTGGCCTGTTCAAAATGATTGGCATATAAATGCGTATCACCACCCGTCCAGACAAAATCACCGACATCCAGATCACACACCTGTGCAATCATATGAGTCAATAGAGCATAGCTAGCAATATTAAATGGAACGCCAAGGAAAACGTCAGCACTACGTTGATAAAGCTGGCAAGACAATTTGCCATTATGTACAAAGAACTGGAACAGGGTATGGCAAGGCGGTAAAGCCACCTGACTCGCTTCATTCGGATTCCAGCCCGATACAATCAGACGGCGTGAATTCGGATTGGTCTTGATCTCATTGATCAGCCATTTGATCTGGTCAAAACCATCCTGATTGTAGCTGCCATCTGCATTTTGAGTGGCACCAAAATTACGCCATTGATGGCCATAGACTGGACCAAGCTCACCTTCCGGACGGCCAAAACGTGCAGTCTGTTCTGCAGTTGCCCATTCATCCCAGATGGTGACTTTATTGTCCTGAAGATACTTTACATGGGTATCACCTTTCAGGAACCACAGCAGTTCAATCACGATCGAACGAAAATGAACTTTTTTGGTGGTGAGTAAAGGGAAACCCTTGGAAAGATCAAAGCGCATCTGATGACCAAATACCGAGCGTGTACCTGTGCCGGTACGGTCGCCTTTATCGCCGCCGTTGTCGAGGATATGTTGTAAAAGGTCAAGATATTGGCGCATAGGTCTCTCTTAAAATCTGTTGCAAATTGCTTTTCTTTGAATTGGGCAATTTAAAATTGCGCTCATCATAACATTTTTTTGAGCACTTCCGCATAGCAGTGAAAATGATTAAACATAAGAGAAAAGGGCATAAAAAAGCATCCATGATGGATGCTTTTTTATCATCTTTTTTAAGCTGTTGGCTTACCGGTATGTACCGTATGGATCAGATCAGACAGGTCATAACCCAGAGATTTAGCATAGGCCAGATATTCCTGTTTGGTTGCTTCATCCAGTGTCGGCTTACGATGCAGGAGCCATAGATATTTCATGTTTGGCTCACCAACCAATGCAGTTTCATAATTGTCATCCAGTTTGAGAATCCAGTAATCCCCTTTGGTAAAAGGTACCCAGCGCAAACCTTCAGGCAAGAAACTGACTTCCAGTTTCCCATGCTCAGCATCCACAATGGTGGCTTCCCCAATAGATTCATCCAGTTTGCCCGCACCATCCAGACAACGGTTCTGGACGCGGACTGTGCCATTTTCATTCAGGCTATAGACTGCGGAAATATCAGTACTGTCTTCAGGTTGGTGTTTCATGGGTAGACGAGCAATTTCGTACCAGATCCCTAAATATTGTTCTAAATTGAAATTTGAAATAGTCTTTACATCATGACTCATATTTTTCTTCCTCATCATCTCAATTTAAATTTACTAAATCAGTCTAATACGAGAGTTGTTAGCCGGAATGATGTAATCCTGTAGTGAAATGTTGACTTTATTATCGTGAGTAAAATTACAGATTTAGTCAGAAAGGCGCTCAAATATTGATTTAGAAATAGTCTGAGCAGAACTGCTAATTAATTTGAAAAGTAGTGAATTTATAACTTTTTTGTGAAAATTGTAAATTTTATAAATCTAAAAGAAATAACAAGTTAAGTAAAATTAAACAAATACGGAAAAATATATTTACATTTTTAACGTGAAAAGTAACATTTAACCGTCTAGTATTCACCGCGTGTTGAAGATTTGAAAGCCAAACTTACAGGCGAGGAGTACTTGGTCCAATATGATTTATGATCATCAAGTGAATATGAGCGAAGTGCATGCTCCTGTTCAAGCGAACGTCATAATTCGTTCCCAATCGGGACAAAATTCCAAACGTCAGCCTCAGCGCTATACCTCTGTGTCAGCTCGTAACAAAAGCTCTGAATCTCGCAAGACTTTTAGTGCAATGAACGGTCAGCGTTTCGATATTGAAAAATTCACCAGCTACCTGCAAGGCATTACCCGCAGTACCAGTACACAGAAATGTGCACGCAGTATTCGCGTCGGTTTGCAGTCTTCAGGCGCAAAAATTGTGAATCATCCTGTTGCCGCAGCTGACTGGGGCAATACCCTCCAGCAATTAGGCTATCGAAAAATCAACCTGTCTTTTGACCGTCCGAAAAAAGGTGATATCTACATTATCGACCGGACTTCACAGCATCAGTATGGTCATATTGCAGCGTATTCTGGTTCTGCTTGGGTTTCTGATTTTAAACAGAATGGCTATGCGGTCTATCGTAATTCCGATGTGAAATACACATATTACCGTCTGGATTCATATCTTTAAATCAGACGCTGAAAATTTCAGAACTTAAAAATGAAAGTCGCGAAATGGTTCAATCTTCGAAGCGTTTCGCACGTTGATTATAAATCGACAAGATAAACAGTCCAATCGCCACAAAACCCAAGCATTGTAGACCTAGCGCTACAGTTTTCCAGAGCTCACCCGTTTTGGGTAAATAACCGATCAGGCTAATTACTGCCACAATCGGAATCGCCATCGTTAAAGCACGAAAACCTTCGGCATAAGGATTTTCAGGAGCAAGCTTTAATCTGAATTCACGCAAGACGTGTATCAGCATTCCAATCGCCAGACTGATTCCAACAAATATCGGACCCAGTTTCGCTACAGTCGATGCTATGTAAATTACGATACATACCGCAATAATAATGATGAGCTTGAGCTGACGGTTGCAGCGTTCGGAGTACCAGAACTCAAGCATGTGGGGAACCTGAATCCGACTTGTTCTGATTAAGCAAAGACAGAGGCGAAAACAGGCAGATCGCCAAAGCCATAAAGGCAATTCCCTGAGCGCCCGGTAGCAGAATTTCACCCTGTTTCATGTTCATAAAAATCAGGCTGATTAATAAGGCAATCGGAATCCAGGTCAGGACACGATAGAACAGGCCAGTCGGATTTTTTGCTGCGAAATGAATTTTGCAGTAACGACAAATCAGAAAAATAATTCCGGTACCGGCAAACATCAGGATGGCATCTAAAGGCAAAGGTTCCATCCAGTACAGACCTACGGCAATTGCAGCAATCACAACAAAGAACAGCAGTTTTTTCAGGAGCGACACCTGCGGATTGAACCAGAACTCAAGCATGATGATGTATGAACAGAAAAGATAAAAAGTACTTTAGCATATTTTAAATATAAAAAAGCGAGGCAGAGGCCTCGCAATATTTAGGAAAATTATCCGTTATTTTTCTGTGGACCCCAGTCATAAACTTTCTTCTGATAGGCATACCAAAGCATCCACAGACCAACCAGGATCATTGGCAGGCTCAGGAATTGTCCTTTACTCATCCAGCCAATAAATAGCTGACCATTATCCGGTTCACGGAAGAACTCGACGATAAAACGGGCTAGACCATAGCCGGTCAGGAATACCGCAGAAACTGCCATACGTGGACGTGGCTTGCTACTAAACCACCACAGTACGATAAACAGAATCAAGCCTTCACAGAGCGCCTGATACAGTTGTGAGGGATGACGTACCAGCTGCAGCGGATCGGTTGGGAAAATCATGCCCAAGGCAAAATTTGGATCAGTGACTTGACGACCATAGAGTTCACCACCAATAAAGTTACCAATTCGGCCAAACATCAGGCCTGTCGGAACGCAGGGCGCAATAAAGTCCAGTGTCTGGAACCAGGCCATCTTATATTTCTTGCACCACCACAACATCGCTACGATTACGCCGAGGAAACCGCCGTGGAAACTCATCCCACCGGTCCAAATCTGGAACAGCCAGAGTGGGTTTTCCAAAAACTGAGAAAAACCGTAGAATAAAACGTAACCGACCCGGCCGCCGATGATCACACCCAAAGCCCCAAAGAAAATCAGATCCGAGACCATATCTGGTGTCCAGCCGCGTTGTTTAGCGCGATAAGTCGCCAGTCCCCAGGCAAATAAAAAAGCCAAGAGATACATCAGTCCATACCAGTGGACTTGCAAAGGCCCGAGCGAAATTGCAACGGGATCTATGTTTGGATAGGTGAGCATTCCTGTTCCTTGTGATTCTGTTTTGCACAGATTTTAGCTGAAAGCGAAGAAAATTGTTGTACATTCAATGTGTAAAGATCGAGAGCATCAATTATGTGTATTGTGGCACTGGCTTGGCGAGTTCTGGATGAAACGCCTTTATGTCTGATTTCAAATCGTGATGAGTTCTATCAACGTCCAACACAGGCATTATATGAATGGGAGAACAGTCCGATTATTGCCGGGCAGGATCTGCAGTCTGGTGGTACCTGGATGGGTATAACTGCTTCAGGACGATGGGCAGTGATTACCAATTTCAGGGATGGTAATGACAAGAATAACTACCCAACTTCACGTGGACATATCATTCAGCATTTTCTGGAATCTGAATTGAAACCTATCCGGTTTGCTCAAGAGTTGGAAAAACGTCAATGTGATTATGCGGGCTTTAACCTGTTTGTCGGTGATCGTGATCAAGCCGTCTATATGAGTAATCGTGGTGAGGCGCCACAAGTACTGGCACATGGGGTATATGTAGTCTCAAATGGCCTGATGAGCGAAGACTGGCAAAAGACCAGGCATTTGCGCAAGCGCTTTACTCAGGAGCTTCTGCCGATGCTTCAACAGAACAGCATTCCACAAGCAGACATTTATCATGCTGCCTGGGATATTCTAGAAGATGAACGTAAAGTGATTCCGGCACTATTGCCCAAAACCGGAATTAACGAGGAGATGGAAGAACTCCTATCATCTACATTTATTCAAAGTCCGGTCTACGGCACACGTTGTTCCAATTTTCTAAGATTGCATCAGCAGCATTGGCAATGGCTGGAAAAGTCCCAGCAGGGAGATAGTGCAGGACAGATCGTAGAAAAAGTCATTCAGATCATTGTATAAATAATAGTATTCATGATGATCTTGATAAAAAGCTTAGTTTAAACAGTGAACTCTGAATGTAGATAGGTGTGCTAGGATAAAGCCCATCTATCTACGCAATTTTCAGCTCTCCTATGGCACTGCTCCTTCCGCTTATTTCATTTCTGATTGGATTCTGGGGCGTCCATTATTTAAAGTCGATCCGTCCATTTATGGCGGCCTTGCTGGCACGTCTTTTGATTCCCTTGATTGTCATTTACAACATGGTGTTTTATAAGCCGGGCAGTCTTTGGTTGATCGGTTTTAGTATCTTTAGCTCGCTGTTTCTGTTTGGCCTGTTCTTTCTTTTCTCCAAAGATAAGTTGCGGGCATTATGTTTTAGTTATTTAAATGGGGTCTGGCTTGGCTTTCCTTTTGCCTTAGCTGTATTTGGTCCGGATGCCTTAAATACTATTGTTGCTCTTTATATTGGCGGTTCTTTATTTGGCAATGTCAGTGCAGTAGTGGCAGTCAGTGCTGAAAAACAGGCTCCTCAATTCATTATTAAAAATATGTTGAAATCCCCGCCAGTGATTGCGCTTTCTATTGCAGCGATTTTGTCCTTCTGGGATTTTACTACCTATGAAGCGCATCCGCTGATTCAATGGGGCTATGCCACGAACAAGTTTCTGGTGACCTTTGCCGGTATGTGTATTCTGGGAATGTGGTTGAGTAAAGTCAGGATTCAACTGAGTGATTTAAAACGTAGTTTGATCTTGATCAGCGGTCGTTTTGTGCTGGCTCTAGGTCTGGCAGCAGGGGCTTATTTCTTATTACCGATTCCACATCAAGCCCTGATCTATGCTGTGATGATGATGTATTTCCTGCTTCCACCCGCCGCGAATATTGTGGCGCTGGAAACCCATTATCAGGGCACAGGTTATTCAGCGAAATATATTGCCTCAGGAACGATTGCGAGTGCAATTTTGATTGGGGTGTATGGGATGGTGGTACATGCGGTGGTGCCAACGTTATGAAAGTTCCCTCTCCTTGTAGGAGAGGGTTAGGGAGAGGTAATTTACTATTTAAATCCCTCCCAACCTCCCTTTGAAAAAGGGAGGGGCTCCTTCTCCCCAAGGGTGAGGAAATGGCCTCCCTCTAACTCCCTCCTAAAAGGAGGGAGGACTCCTTTAGGAATTAGATTTATTTTTCCAAACTCGCCTTAAACAGTTTCATCGCCTGACCACGATGGCTGATTTTATTTTTTTCTTCCTTGCTCATTTCCGCACTCGCAATACCCAGTTCAGGTAACCAGAACAGCGGATCATAGCCAAAGCCATTTTCACCACGGGCTGCTTCCAAGATCTCACCTTTCCAGATGCCCTGGAAAATTTGTGGCAGTGGATCTTCAGCATGCTGGACTAGGGCCAGTACACACACAAACATGCCTTCAATCGCTTCACCGTCTTTACGCAGTGGTTTCAGGTCAGCCAGTAATTTTTCGTTGTTCGCTGCATCATCACCATGTTCACCCGCATAACGTGCAGAGTAAATTCCAGGTGCACCGCCCAGAACTGGTACACAAATCCCTGAATCATCAGCAATCGCAGGTTTGCCAGAAATACGTGAGGCATGACGTGCCTTGATAATGGCATTTTCAACAAAGCTCAAACCATCTTCAATTGCGTCTTCAATATTCAGCTTACCTTGAGGAATAACTTCAACTGGAAGTTTGAGTTCTGCAAACATCTTTTCAAATTCTGCAATCTTGCCTTTATTATTACTTGCCAGTACCAGTGTGCCTTGGGATAACCAGTCAGTTGAAGCCATATCAATTACTCATCTTTCAAATTACATATATGTAGTGTAGCAACTTGCTGCAGTTTTTAGGCCATAAAAAAAGCACCCGAAGGCGCTCTTTTGCAGATCCAGCTTATTGTGCCTGAATCCAACGGTCTGCACGATCACGTGCTTGACGGATCTGTTCCTGGGTCAAGTTGGCTGCCAATGCAGTTTTTTTGCCTTCAGATAAAGTAATCACTTTATTGTCCAGCATGCCGTCACGGGTAGAGAGTTCATACCACTGATAAGCACCCATATAGTTTTTCTTTTTCTCTTCCATCATCGCCAGGTTAAAGCTAGCACGATTATCACCGCGGCTGGCTGCTTTTTCAAAGTACTGGCGAGCCAGTGTTTCATCTTTCTTGGTGCCAATACCATCTGCCAGCATACGGCCTACATTCAATTGAGCCACTGCCAGACCTTGATCTGCTGCTGCTTTATACCAGGCAAAAGCCTGACGTTCATCTTTCTGAATGTCTTTACCATACTGGTATTTTGTTGCTAAATAAAATTGTGCACCAGGCTGACCTGCTTTAGCCGCTTTAGTCAGACTATGAATGTCCATTACTGAATATTGCGCTGCTTGGCTGGCCACAGAAGGCGTTGGTGCAACGTAATCGGCATGGGCCTGCATGCCAAAAAGTCCAGCCAGTAGCGTCGTACTTAATAATAATTTTTTCATAGAGCGCTCACTCGATAAATTGCGACTTCACCAAATAGATTTGGGAGATGTTTGCTCAGCAAACTATCTTCTTGATTCCCATTCACAGCGAGTCGATTAATAATTTTTATGTTGTTTTCCGCGCATAATGCTTCAAAGTCACGGAAGGTACATAGGTGAATGTTCGGGGTGTTATACCACATATAGGGTAAGGCTTCCGAAACCGGCATTTTCCCTTTTAATGCCAAGAAAGAACGAGTCTTCCAGTGCGCAAAGTTTGGAAAGGTAATAATGGCCTGTTTCCCTACACGCACCATGTCACGCAATAATACGTCTGGTGCATCTACAGCTTGCAAAGCCTGTGCCATCACCACATAGTCAAAAGACTGGTCAGCAAAACGGCTTAAACCGAGGTTTAAGTCCTGCTGGATGATATTTAACCCGCGACTGATCGCAATTGCAATCTTTTCTTGATCAATTTCTAATCCATATGCACGAATATTGTGCTTTTTGCTCATATGGGCCAGCAGTTCGCCATCACCACAACCGAGGTCGAGGATACGTGAACCGGGCTTGATCCATTTCTCAGCAAGTTGTTGGTCAATACGCATTACACAGCCTCCTTCGGTGTTGATCGCAGATGTTCTTCACCGCCCAGGAAGGCGCGCAAGGATTTTACATACAGGGGAATCGGGAACAGGAAGGAGTCATGGCCTTGTTCAGCATCAATATCGACATAGCTGACCGGCTTATGATTGGTAATGAGGGCATCCACGATTTCAACAGAACGTGAAGGCGAGAAACGCCAGTCAGTCGTGAAAGAAACTACCAGGAACTTACATTTGGTTTGCGCCATCGCTTTGACCAGTGACTGCTGATATTCACGTGAAGGATCAAAATAATCCAGTGCTTTGGTCATGATCAGATAAGTATTGGCATCAAAGTTACGACTAAACTGTTCACCCTGATAACGCAGATAGCTTTCGACCTGGAATTCTACATCGAAGCCATACATGAATTTGCCAGATTTTAAATCACGGCCAAATTTCTGCTTCATGGCTTCTTCAGACAGATAGGTAATATGACCAACCATCCGTGCCAGAATCAGGCCACGTTTTGGATAGCTGTCATTTTCCAGATAACGGCCATGATGGAAGTCCGGATCTGACAGAATCGACTGACGCGCGACTTCGTTAAAGGCAATATTTTGTGCAGACAGTTTTGGTGCGCTGGCAATAATCACACATTTTTGCAGACGGTCCGGATAATCTACCGACCATTGCAAGGCCTGCATGCCCCCGAGTGAGCCGCCAATGATGGAATACCACACATCAATCCCCAGACGGTCAGACAGCATCGCCTGTGTTTTTACCCAGTCACGCACAGTGACTAGCGGAAAGTCTGGACCATATGGACGGTTATCATTTTCGGGATTAGGAGAGGTAGGACCAGTAGAACCATTACAACCGCCGATATTATTCAGCGCCACCACAAAGAATTTATTGGTATCGATTGCCTTGCCCGGGCCAATACAGGCATCCCACCAGCCTGGTTTTTTATCATCTTCATGATGATAACCGGCAGCATGGTGATGGCCAGACAGGGCATGGCAGATCAAAATGGCATTGGACTTATCGGCATTCAGTTCGCCATAAGTTTCTACCATCAGTTCAAAACGTGGGAGGATGCGACCGCATTCAAGCTCTAACGGCTGTTCGAATTGGAACTTTTGTGGGACAACAAGGCCCACTGAGTCAGCTGGAAAAGACACGGGAATGATTCGCCTTAAATCTTTAGTATGAATAAATAAAAGGATACCATTTGCAGGTATCCTTCTAAAGTCTTTTTAATGCTATGAATTATTGCTAATTCAAATACCGGGTTTAGACGGCAGCAGCAATCACCTGTTCGGTGCTTAACACATCCTGATCGATCAGACGGTTGGTACATGCAATAATTGCTTCAATCGAAGAGGTCACGATGTTGTCATGCACGCCCGCACCAAAGGCAGATTTACCTGTGCCTTTTACTTGAAGTTCAACCAATGCCAAGGCTTTGGCATGTGCACCTGAACTGATGCTACGTTCTTCATAGTTCAAGACATCAATCGGCAATTGTAAGGCATCCAAGATCGCAGAGATCGGACCGTTGCCTTCACCACGTAAGTGCTGGGTTTCACCATTCACTTCAATATCCAGCTCAATCACCTGATTGCCATTTTCATCTGACAATTTGTAGTTTTTCGCTGAATAATGCGCATCTTTTGCGGCAACATATGTCTCTTTGAACAAGCTCCAGATCGCTTGTGCTGAAATCTCAGTACCATCTTCATCAGTTTTTTGCTGCACGATTTGCGAGAATTCGATCTGTAAACGACGTGGTAAGGTCACGTTGTAGTTCGATTCTAACAAGTATGCGATACCGCCTTTACCAGACTGTGAGTTCACGCGGATGACAGCATCATAGTCACGGCCCAAGTCTTTCGGATCGATCGGCAAGTACGGCATGTCCCAGATTTCTTCGTTTTTCTGGAATTCGAAACCTTTTTTGATTGCATCCTGGTGTGAACCAGAGAATGCGGTAAAGACCAAGTCACCCGCATATGGATGACGTGGATGTACAGGCAAGCCAGTACATTCTTCAACAGTTGCAATGATTTCGTTGATATTCGAGAAATCCAAGTTTGGTGCAACACCTTGGGTATACATGTTCAAGGCAATTGCCGCTACGTCCACGTTACCGGTACGTTCACCATTACCGAATACACAACCTTCAACACGGTCAGCGCCGGCCATAATCGCCAATTCAGACGCTGCGATCCCACAGCCACGGTCATTATGACAGTGAACTGAAATGATCACGCCGTCACGACGCTCGATGTTACGGTGCATCCATTCCACCTGATCGGCATACACGTTTGGTGTAGACACTTCGACAGTGGCTGGCAAGTTCAAGATCACTTTGTTTTCTGGAGATGCTTCCCAGATTTCAGTCACAGCGTCGCAAACGTCTTTTGCCACTTCCAATTCAGTTGCAGAGAAACATTCTGGGCTATACTGGAAAACAAATTCAGTTTCAGGCTGTTTTGCTGCGTATTCTTTCACTTTTTGCGCTGCATTAATCGCCAACTGTTTTGCACCTTCAACGTCTACGTTCAACACTTTTTGACGGAAGGTTGGAGAGTTAGAGTTGTAGATATGCACGATTGCGCGTTTCGCACCTTGTAAAGATTCAAAAGTACGTGCGATTAAATGGTCACGTGCCTGAACCAATACTTCGATGTAAACATCATCCGGAATATGACCTTCTTCAATCAATTTACGAGTGAAGTCGAAATCAATTTGCGATGCAGACGGGAAGCCGATTTCAATATGTTTGAAACCGATTTTTACCAACATCTGGAACATTTTGAACTTCTGCTCGATGTTCATTGGCTCGAAGATCGCCTGGTTACCATCACGCAGGTCAGTACTCATCCAGATTGGCGCTTTAGTGATTTCATTGTTCGGCCATTGACGGTCTGGTAAGTCCACACGTTGATACATGCGACGGTATTTTTTACTTGGATCAGCCAACATCATGAGAGAGCTCCTTAGGTAGCCTGGCATACTTGCTTGGTGTAGCAGTTGCTCGGTCTACAGCATAGATTTTGTCTATATATTCGTTTACAGGCAGGTGAGGGTAAATTAGATCAATCCTGTCTTTTTTAAGTTTTGATCATCAGGATCAACCAGACACCTGCATGGTGAACCTATAATTAAATTTTAGTCCAGAAAACGTGAAAAGTTTTTGCTTTTTCTATGGATTTTAGTCGTATCTTAAAAAGATTTTCTTATAAAGTTGCTAATTGGGAAAATATTTCTCTAATCTATTTTAATCTTGTTGGATTTTCCTGTAATTAAGCGATAAGGCTAAAATATTTCTTTATATAATAGCTTTGTTAGAAGTTCTTAAGCAATGTATGCATGAAATCTTTCATATTAAAAAATAAAGGCTAGTTTGATGGATTCAGACTAGTCTTTAATATCATGAAGATTGCTCAGATCAGTATTTAAAATGCAGGCCTAAAACGGCACTGATGCCTTCTGCTTCTGTAGCATAGTGGGAAGAATAGGCTTTGCTAAAATAACGTGTATCGGACAGGTTATTGATATTCAACTGTAGATCTACATTTGGGTTCACCTGATAACGTGCCATGGCATCGTAACGCACATAACCGGGAACAAATTTGGTATTGGCAGCATTGCCATAAACTTTATCCATTGCCACAGCACCGGCACCCAATGTTAGTTGAGGTATGACCTGATAGGTCATCCATAGAGTTGCACTGTTTTCTGCTACGTTCTGAACCTGATTGCCATTGTTTGTGCTTGGAACATAAACCGGTTCGGCCGTGGTTCCAATATTTTCAAAGCCATCATCAATCAGTTCACTATCCAAATAGGTATAGCCTGCGGAAATTGCCCATTTCTCAGTAATATTTCCATTGATACCCAGCTCAATCCCATCGACACGGGTCTCACCGATATTACGGGTACTGCCATCAGCATCGGTGGAGCGGGTATTGGTTTTTTCAGTACGGAAAATGGCTGCCGTCAGATTCAGTTTATCTTCCAGAAGATCCCATTTAGTTCCCAGTTCCATGGTGCGGACTTTTTCAGCTTTTAGATTTTCAATAGCTGCGCTAATACTTTCAGAGCCATCACCACCATCGATACCGACCGGATTCGAGGAAGTGGCATAGCTGATATAAATACTGCCATTTTCTCTTGGCTTAAAGACCAGACCCGCCTGATAATTAAAAAAGTCTTCTTCATTTTCGAGGGTCAGCTGATCACCTGGAACGGCGGTAATCGGTGTATTGTTTGCACCTGTCACCGCATTATTGAATCGTCCATAGGTCAAGGTTTGCTGAGTTTTGTAATCATCCCAACGTATACCCAGATCCAGAATCCATTGCGGATGCAATTCGATACTGTCCAGTAAGTAGATCGATTTTGATTTGGTCTCGATATCATAACGGTCCGCACCATCTGTATTAAGTGTCCCCGTCCACGCACCCCGGTCTGGATTGTCTACAGAAGTACACCAGCCTAAGGCCACATTGGCAGGAGTACCACAGGCCGCAAAAGAGCTTCCAGTAGCATTCAGACCATTAATAATATATTGGGTACGTTCGGTATCCTGATCTGAATATTCTGCACCCAGGTTAAAGCTGTGTTGAATAGCACCAGTATCAAATTTGCCTGTTAAAGCCAGTAGGTCAGTAAAGGTATCGGTATTTGCGATACGTGAATTGGCCCGTGCCCAGACATTGCCATTCAAAATGAAGTTCCCGCGTGAATCATCGGGGTTGGTCCAGAGGTAGTCATTTTTGGAACGGTTAAATACCGCCGTATTACTCAGGGTCAGATTGTCATTCAGGTCATGTTCCAATTTAAAGGTACCAATCTGGTTTTCCTGTTTCTGGAAATCACGATCTTTCCAGCCATAGTATTGACCAGCTTTGGCATCAATTGGTTTACCATTGCCATTTAAAGCGGCATTGGCATTGGTCGCTGCAAATGGATTGTTATAGGGAACGCCGGAGTCTGGAATATCATCAGTTTTCAAATAGTAATAACTTAAAGTTCCACGCGTTGCGCTGTCCAGGCCAAAACTGAAGCTGGGTGCAATACCAGCACGTTTATATTCAGCACCGTCATGTTGACCCGCTTTTTCATTCTGGTGACCCATGACCGCGACACGAGCAGCCATGCCATTGCCGAAGTCCTTGTTAGCATCCAAAGTGATACGGGCATACATATCTGTACCACCCGCAACAGAGCCTTCCAGCGCATCTCCCTTTTTCGCCACTTTGGAGATCATATTAATACTGCCACCCGTAGTGCCCGCACCGCCCATGGCAGAAGCAGAACCTTTGGTAACTTCGACCTGCTCAATGGCAAACATTTCCCGGTTTTGTGAAGTCGAATTTCGTACGCCATCGACGT
Source organism: Acinetobacter sp. GFQ9D191M (assembly GCF_011174875.1). Taxonomy (NCBI): domain Bacteria; kingdom Pseudomonadati; phylum Pseudomonadota; class Gammaproteobacteria; order Moraxellales; family Moraxellaceae; genus Acinetobacter; species Acinetobacter sp. GFQ9D191M. The sequence goes on along the minus strand of NZ_JAALGV010000071.1, from coordinate 48,917 downwards.
ACATCGAACTTTCCGAGTTATAGCCTCGAATAAAAGGCCGGTCCCCATTCGGATTGCCGCCTTCACCTGCGCCTAAAGTAATACCTGGTACGGTACGCAAAGCATCAGCCAAGGTCGTAACCTGCGTATCTTCAATCAGTTGTTGGGGAATCACGACCACAGATTTTGGCGTGTCCAGGAGTGGCGCAACAAACTTGCTATTGGCTGACTGATCGACTTTTAGACCCGGCACGGGTTCAGCTTGTACTTCCTGATGAATGGTCTCAAGCTGCACCACATTTTCCTGTGCAATCGTGTGTGCAGATGCAAAAGAAAGGGAAGAAACGATGGCTGAAGAAACTATTTTTTTACGAGATTTTATATAACTCATAATCATTCTTTTTTATTTTTAAGTTTGGATTCGCAAATAATAATTATTATTGTTATCGTTGCTATCCTTCTTACATTGATATTGGCAATGAACAAAATTTAATCAATTTAAAAAATAGATAGACTAGAGTGCGAACTGAGAATTAAAACCATGTTTTTAATATAGATTGATTAAATATGGATCTTATTTGGTTTTTATTGATAATAGCTATTGATATATAAAGCTATGTTGAATTGCCTTTAAAGACGCTTCAAGGAGTTAAGGGTAAGATATTTAACTAATTTATTTTTCATTTTTATTTTCAATTAAATCCTAATTAATCAATTCCCCTAAATAGACAGCTCGGTTGAATATCTGCCACGGTCGCTGTTCCCATTAAGGCCATGGTAATCTCAAATTCTTCTTTCAGGATTTTGATCACATGCGCGACCCCAAGTGCTCCCGCAGTCGCCAGACCATAAATATAAGGACGGCCAATCAGGACAGCAGAAGCACCTAGGGCAATTGCCTTGAATACATCCGATCCACGACGGATGCCGCCATCATAGAGCAGAGGAAAATCTGCTGGCACCACCTTTTTAATCAGCTGCAAGGCAATGAGAGGAGAAATGCAGGTATCCAGCACGCGACCGCCATGATTGGAAATGATCAGGCCTTTTACCCCATGCTGAATCGCCAGCTGGGCATCCTGAGGATGCACAATGCCTTTCAGAATCACAGGTAAGTGAGTCTGCTGTACCATCCAGGCAATATCTTCCCAAGTTGGGGCAATTTTCATTAGTCCGTTAAAGACAGGATGATCACCTTCCTTTAATTCTGGAAGGGGAATATGCGTAGGCGTATGCGGATGTTGCATGCCTTCCGGTAAATGAAAAAACGCACGACGTTCACGATCGCGGATGCCAGTATGTGGTGAATCTACCGTAATCACTAGCGCCGTATAATGGTGTGCCTCAGCCATTTTGACCAAAGCTAAAGATTTTTCCCGATTCCCTTGCCAGTAAAGCTGAAACCATTTGTGTGGATTGTCCTGCTTTAATGCGCGCATATCCGTATTGGTAAACGTACTGAGAATCATATTGCTGCCCATCACTTCTGCAGCGAGGGCAGAAGCGGCTTCGGCTTCAGGATGAAACTGCTGCTGGTGTCCAATTGGTGCCAAAAAAATTGGATACGGAAATTTTTGTCCGAATATTTCGATTTCAGTGTTGCCTTGGGTCAGATCTTTCAGCATACGCGGCAGAAGCTGAATATCCTGAAATTGCTGTAAATTGTCCCGGACACTGACTTCATCCATGGAGCCACCTTGCAGATAGTTCCAGACCATACTGGAGAGATGTTTTTCTGCTTCGACCTCATAATCGGCGATGGTTTGTAGGTAGGCCGGGATCTGGGTTAATGGCGCCATTGGTTCACGTGACATTATAAATCACCCCATTGACGAATCAGGTTGTGATAATGATGGGTAAGCTGCAGGACTTCTTCAGTATCGCCAATCTGCTGGCGTAGTTTGATAATGGTCATGTCCAGATCAAACAACATACTGCGTTTAGCATCTTCACGGATCATACTTTGAATCCAGGTTACGGCAGCAATACGTTTGCCTTGAGTTACTGGTTCAACCCGATGCAGGCTGGTCGATGGATAAACAATCACATCACCCGCATCCAGCTTGACTTCATGGCAGCCATACTGGTCTTCAACGACCAGCTCACCACCTTCATATTCATCGATTTCAGATAAGAATAAAGTCAGTGACACATCGGTACGAATGGCCTGTCCGAGTAGAGGAGAGTAATGAATGGCATTATCGACATGATTGCCATAGGTGCCAGAATCCTGATAGCAGTTAAACAGGGGCGGCAGGATATGTTTCGGTAGGGCAGCAGAGGTAATTAAATGATGACTTTTAAGCGCTTGTAAAATGATAGGGCTAATCTGCTGATACAGGACAGAAGAAGAATCCAGCTGCAGGTTCTTTTTGATTTTCTGTGCCTGACTCCCGGCGCTGAGTTGCCCATTCATCCAGTGTTCTGAACGATCTAGTTGTTGTCTCAGTTCGGCAACTTGTGCTTTGCTTAATACTGCCGGGATATGTAACATCATTTTAAAAGCATTCCTGCAATTGAAAATATCGTGCATTCAAGAGAATACACGATATTGATAGATAGAGATAAAAGCTGAATTAAAATTTATAGTTCAGGGTTAAAGCTGCTGAACGTGGTTGGCCTAAGATCACACGGCCACCTCCATTATTCAGCGTGCTGATGTACTCTTTATCTGCCAGATTATAAACATTCAGGTTTAAGGAAGTTTGGTCATTAAAGGTATAACCGGCCATAGCATCAAATACCACATAGCTTGGAATACTTGGCATATTCGCTGCTGCAGTACTATCGGTAATCACACGTTTTTGCTCATCCACATAACGTGCGCCCAAGCCCAGTTTTAAACCAGCAATGTTATAGGTCGTCCATAAAGAAGCGGTCCATTCAGGTGACCAACGTACACTATTGGTCTGGGTCACTACACCCGTGTTGGAGTTGACACTGAACTGGTGTTTTTGCTCGGTTTTCATATGGGCAACACCTGCTGAAATATTCCAGGCATCAGTAATTTTACCGACAGCACCCAATTCGATTCCTTTAACTGTAGTTTTACCTTCCTGAACAGACTCGCGGGTAATTGGATCTTGGGTAAACTGGTTTTCATTTTCGGTGTAGTATGCCGCAGCATTTAAAGCCAGATCACCCTCTAGCAGATCCCATTTGGTGCCAATTTCATAATGATGAGTTTCTTGAGGGTCTGCGGCTGAGCTGTTTATTCCTGTGGATGAAAGGCTAAAGTTACTGCTACCCGGTGGTGTCAGGGATTTGGCATAAGATGCATAGACACTGCTGTAGGCAGTTGGCTTATATAAACCACCGAGCTTCCAGCTGAATAAAGTGTCATGGGCTTTTAAATCTGTTTTGGTTTCAGTCACTGCTAGTGTCGTACTGTCGGTTGAATAACCCAGTGCATCGTAGTTGGTATCGTAATAATCGACACGGACGCCACCATTTAACTGAAAGCGTTCACCAAACTTGAGCGTATCAAAAAGATAAGCAGCCGCCGTTTGGGTTTCACCATCCGAATAAGCGCCCGTATACACAGGATCAGGCAGATTCTGGTGACGATCAGGATGGTATAGATTCGCGGGTAGTGTGGTGTTGCTTGGCTGTCCTGGCATGTGTGTAGCCAGTGTTCTGGAATGTTGCTGCTCTTTTAATAGCTCTACACCAGCGACCAGATCATGTTCTACTGAACCGGTTTTGATATTCCAGTTCACCGTGCTCTGATTGGCCAGAATTTCATTTTCCTGATCGACACCCTGGCGTGAACGGCTTACAGTCCAGTCTTGAGGATTGGTAGAGTCATTTCTTGAAAGGCTATTAATCCCCGTCAAAGTGCGCTGCATATGGGTATTGCCCAGACGGGTAATATTGGTAAATTTCAGATTTTCAGCCCAGTCACTTTCGATTTTGGCTGTATACATGTCAGCATCAACATCTTCATGGTCATCTGCGTGACTATAATAATTTTCACGGTCTACTTTAGGTGCGCTGGCGATCAGCGGGTCTGCATTCCAAAATCCTTTCATGCCAATCGTCGGAATACCGCCATCCGGAATGTTACGTTGGCGGATATGCTGGGAATAAAGATACAGGCGAGTATCACTATCCAGACCAAAGGCGATAGAAGGGGCAACAGCCCAGCCTTGATTCTCGATAAAGTCGCGGCCTTCTACACCGCCATTTTCACCCATCGCATTTAAACGGACAGCAACGCTGTCATTGATCGCCTGATTAATGTCAGTGGCAAGACGCGTATGTTCAGCCGTATTGTAGGTGGCAGAGACTTCACGACTGTTTTCCAAATGAGGCAATTTGCTGACCAGATTCACATAACCAGACGCCGTACCACGTCCACCTTCGGCACCCGCAGGGCCTTTTACGACTTCCACCTGTTCCAGGTTAAATACATCACGAATCACAGCGCCGAGGTCACGAATACCATCCAGATAGGTGGAGCTTTGAGTTGAAAAGCCGCGCATCTGGAAGGCATCGCCAGCACTGGTATTCCCATTCTCACCGAGTTGCAGGGTAATTCCTGGCGTATTACGTAAGGCTTCAACCAGGGTGGTTGCACCTTGTTCTTTTAATAAGTTCTTGTTGATAATCGAAACGGTTTGAGGCGTATCTACTAAAGCTTGGCTAGATTTAGCAGAACTCAATTGATCCATTTTATATTCATTTGCAGTTTTATTCTTAACTGTAATTTCTGGAAGCTGAATAACGCTTTCATTGGTGATGTTATCTGCATGAGTGATCAGTGGCAAAGTTGCAGCAAGTGCGACCAATGAAGTCTTGTAATGATGTTTTCGGCTTTTGATATGCGCCATGTGACAGAATTCCTGAATTGAATAATATTTCCCTTACCACCTTGATATGCTCGAGTTCATCAAATAGCAGCAATTATGGAGTTATTGTTATGGCCTTTAACAATTTTGCGAATTGTAGTGATAATAATTATCATTAACAATATTTAATTAAATCATTCTTATGAATTTATGGATGAAATTACTGTTTAAATTTTAGAATTTGATTCAGGATTTCTATAGAAAAAAGGTAAGGTCTATATTTTCTTGAGGTTTTAAGCCATGACTTAAATAAGATAACTAACAGGTGTTAAAAACAGTATGTTCAAGTAGTCCTTGATATATAGGACAGAAATAAAGATAGCCTCATGAATGAGGCTATCTTTAAATAGGGAAGAAGCGAAAATTTAGTATTTAAAGTTTAGAGAAAGGACTGCATTGCGACCTTCTGCTTCAGTTGCATAGTGAGATGCATAAGCTTTAGTGAAATAACGTTGATCAGTCAGATTGTTTACATTCAACTGCAGGTCAACATTTTGATTCACGTTATAACGCGCCATTGCATCGTAGCGAACATAACCTGGAACATATTTGGTGTTGTCGGCATTACCGTAAACTTTATCCATGGCAACTGCACCCGCACCAACTGTGAAAGCAGGGGTTAGGTCATAAGTCGTCCAAAGAGTTGCACTGTTTTCAGGAACATTTGGTAAGCGTTTGCCTTTTGCAGCATTCGGGTAGGTGCACACACCAGCACGTGTACAAGATGGACCTGGATCTGTTTGTTCACTATCTAAGTAGGTGTAACCTAGAGAAGCTGCCCATTTATCCGTGATGTTACCGTTCAAACCAAGTTCAAAACCGTCTACTTTACTTTCGCCGATATTTGCATAGGTGGTTGAATCAAGCTGGATACGGGCATTCTGTTTTTCAGTACGGAAAATCGCAGCGGTTAAATTCAAGCGATCATCGAATAAATCCCATTTTGTACCCACTTCAAAAGTACGGCTTTCTTCTGGGTCAAGGTTACTGTAAGCCTCTCCGATACCTTCAGAGCCATCACCTGCATCAACACCAACTGGGTTAGCTGAAGTTGCATAGCTTGCATAGATTGAACCATTTTCAACAGGTTTGAAAGTTACCCCTGCTTGGTAGGTGAAAAAGTCGGTATCGCTTGTTACCGTGTCTTGGTCACCAACATTCTTCTTAGGAGGAATGACAACACCATCTACGGTTGTTGGCTTTGTTGCAGCGTTATTCGCGCCATAAGTCATGGTTTGCTCTGTATCAAATTTATCCCAACGAAGACCTAGATCCAAAATCCATTGAGGATTAAATTCAATACTGTCTAAGAAATAGATCGAGGTAGATTTGGTTCTTGTGTTGTATTGATCAGCGCCCTCTGTACTAATTGTGCCAGTCCATGGGCCTCGGTTGGGATTTTGAACTGGAGTACACCAACCAGCTGGTGCACTATCAGCACATGTTTGATAGGCATTACCAGTAGCATTTAAGCCATTGATAATGTACTGAGTACGGTCATTTTCTTGGTCAGAATATTCGGCACCCAAGTTAAAGCTATGTTGTAGTGAGCCAGTATTGAATTTACCTGTAAGTGCTAATTGATCCGTAAAAGTATCTGTATCAGCTACACGTGAATTTGCACGTGCAAAAACACTATTATTTAGATAAATGTTACCTTTTGAGTCATCAGGATTGGTCCACAGGTAATCATTTTTAGATTTACTGTAGCTAGCAGTATTGGAAATTGTCAGATTGTCGGTTAAATCATGTTCAAGTTTGATCGTACCGATTTGATTTTCCTGTTTTTGGAAGTCGCGATCTTCCCAACCATAGTAAACGCCTTGTTTAACATTAATTGGTTTACCATTGCCATTTAAAGGTCTATTGTCTGTCGCACCAGTAGCTGGGGCACCAAATGGATTGTTATAAGGTACACCTGAATCTGGCGTGTCATCAGTTTTTAAGTAGTAATAACTTAAGGTTGCACGGGTAGGGGTATCCAGGCCAAAAATAATACTTGGCGCAATACCTGCACGTTTATATTCAGTACCGTCTTTTTGACCTGCTTTTTCATTTTGATGACCCATCACAGCAATACGCGCTGCAATGCCATTACCGAAATCTTTGTTGCCATCTAAAGTGATGCGCTGGTAATTATCGGTACCTTGTGCAATGGAACCTTCTAAAGAATCACCAGCTTTAGCAACCTTAGAGATCATGTTGATGCTACCGCCAGTCGTACCGGCACCGCCCATTGCAGAAGAAGAGCCTTTGGTCACTTCAACCTGTTCGACCGCAAACATTTCACGGTTTTGTGAAGTCGCGCTACGAACTCCATCTACATACATTGAGCTTTCAGAGTTATAACCACGAATAAATGGACGATCGCCATTCGGGTTGCCACCTTCACCCGCACCCAAAGTAATACCAGGTACAGTACGTAAAGCATCAGAAAGTGTAGTGACTTGAGTGTCTTCAATCAGTTGCTTAGAAATGACTGATACAGATTTAGGTGTATCCAGTAAAGGTGCAACAAATTTCTTATTTGCGGAATTATCTACTTTTAAACTTGGTGTCTGTTCAGCTTTAACTTCTTGATGAATAGTTTCGAGCTTGACCACATTTTCATCAGCCACAGCATTTACGGTTACAATCGAGAGGGAAGAGGCAATCGCCGATGAAACGAGTTTTTTACGTGATTTGATAAACGACATGTGGGAACCCGAAAAAAAGCTTAAAATTTATGTATGCGAATAATAATAATTCTTATTTAAATTAAGAATTACTTGCTGATAGGAAATGACGATTTTAAGGATTGTATTAATTGGTTTGATCAATGTGATAGTGTATCAAAATGTTTCTAAGTTAATGTATTTAAAATAGATCTGATTAATAGATTATTATCGTTACTTTTATTGAGATTATTAGAGTTTAAAAATTTTGAAGAAAAGATAAAGAAAAGTTTACTAAAAGTCCTATAAAAATCCATAAATGCAGAAGAATGGGATGATCTGTCCAGTTTGAGTAATCAATATATCTATTCTTATTTGAGGGAAGGGATATTTAATCAAAGAAAAATGAATTTGACTGAATAAATTTGATTATTACAGCATCAATAAAGACGATTCAAGTATTGTGTTTTGTATATCTGCAAATGTTGTCATATAATGTGGCACATTTTTATAAACCTGTTATTACCAAATATATAGAGGAAGCCATGCAAGTAACTTCTGAAGCGGTTTCGGGCGTTGCCCGTCGTTTAAATGTTTCTGTACCGACGAGCCGTATTAATGAGCAATTTGAAGCTCGTTTAAAACGCACTGCTAAAACTGCGAAGATCAACGGCTTCCGTCCAGGTAAAGTACCTGTAAACGTAGTTCGTCGTGAATACGGCGCTGGTATCTACCAAGAAGTTGTCAACGACATCATTCGTGACACAGTTTTCGAAGCAATCCAACAAGAAAAAATCAACGCTGTTGGTATGCCAAACATCGAAAAAACTGAAATGAAAGATGATGCTTTAGTTTATGAAGCGACTGTTGAAGTTTATCCAGAAGTTGAAGTGAAATTCGAAGGTCTGGAAGTTGAACGTAAAGCGTCTGAAGTAAATGACAAAGACGTTGAGAAGATGATTGAAAATCTTCAAAAACAACGTGCTTCTTGGGCTGAAACTAAAGGCATGGCTAAAAAAGACATGCAAGTAACTTTCGATTTCGAAGGTACTGTTGATGGCGAAAAATTTGAAGGCGGCGCTGCGCAAGACTTTAAACTTGTTTTAGGTTCTGGTCGTATGATCCCTGGCTTCGAAGATGGCATCATCGGTATGAAGAAAGGCGAAGAGAAAGTGATCGATGTTACTTTCCCTGAAGATTACCAAGCTGAAAACTTAGCTGGTAAACAAGCTCAATTCAAAATCAATGTGAAACTTGTTGAAAAACAAAAACTTCCAGAAATTGATGCTGAATTCCTGAAAATCTTCGGTATTTCTGAAGAAGATGGCGTTGAAAAACTGAAAGCTGACGTTCGTAAAAACATGGAACGTGAAGTGAAAAACGGCCTGCGTAACCAGGTTAAAGGCGCAACTTTCGATGCACTTGTAGCTGCAAACGAAGTTGAACTTCCATCTGCAATGGTTGCTCAAGAAATTGACCGTCAACGTCAACAAATGATCCAGCAGTTCACTCAACAGTTCGGTGCTCAAGGCGCGAAAGCATTTGATTCAAGCATGCTTCCAGATGACCTGTTCAAAGAACAAGCTGAGAAATCAGTTAAACTTGGCGTATTGGTAAGCCGTATTCTTGTTGATGCGAAAATCGAAGTAGATCAAGCGCGCGTTGAAGCTTATATCGAAGACATGGCTTCTTCTTACGAAGATCCAAACGAAGTGATCGAATACTTCAAAAATGACAAGCAACAACGTGCTCAAATCGAAGCAGTTGTACTTGAAGATCAAGTTGTTGATCACATTCTGTCATCTGCTAAAGTGACTGATGCGACTGTAAGCTATGAAGACTTATTGAAAGAGCAACAAGCTCGTCAACAAGGCTAATTCAAGCTTTCCATAAAAAGGCGCTTCGTGCGCCTTTTTTCATATTAGTAATTTCTTGACATATCTGATTTTCACAAAACTAATGCAAAAAATATGATGGAATTATTCGCGATTATTTTGCAATTTCATTGATTATCCCTCATATTGTGATTATGGATTAAGTCACAAAAATTTAGGAATAAATAAACCTATGTATGTTCCAACGATTGAAAACGCTTTAGTGCCAATGGTGGTAGAACAATCCTCTCGTGGTGAGCGTTCTTTTGATATTTATTCACGCCTTTTACGTGAGCGGGTAATTTTTCTGACAGGTGAAGTTGAAGACAATATGGCCAACCTGATCGTTGCGCAAATGTTGTTTTTAGAAGCTGAGAACCCAGATAAAGATATTCATTTATATATCAATTCACCGGGTGGTTCGGTGACTGCTGGCATGGCGATCTACGATACCATGCAGTTTATTAAACCGGATGTTGTGACTTACTGTATGGGTCAGGCAGCATCAATGGGTGCATTCCTGCTCAATGCAGGAACTAAAGGCAAACGTTACTGCCTTGAAAATGCACGTGTCATGATTCACCAGCCTTTGGGTGGTTTCAAAGGCCAGGCATCAGATATTGAAATTCACGCACGTGAAATTCTGTTCATTAAAGAACGTTTAAACCGTTTAATGGCTGAACATAGCGGTCAGGACTATGAAAAAGTGGCACGCGATACAGACCGTGACAACTTCATGACTGCTCAGCAAGCGAAAGAATACGGTCTTGTGGATGAAGTTCTAACGAAACGTCCATAAGTTTTAGAGATTGAGATATTGGAGTAAATATGTCCGAACATCCTCAAGGACAAAAGCATTGTTCATTTTGCGGTAAAACGCAGTCTGAAGTCGGAAAGCTGATTGCAGGCGAGGACGCATACATTTGTAATGAATGTGTGGACGTATGCTTAGATTTGGTTCAAACCAGTCAACAGGTCGAAACCAATGACTGGGCGAACCGTCCTTTACCGAAACCGCATGAAATCCGTGCGGCGCTCGATCAATATGTGATTGGTCAGGACGTAGCGAAAAAGACATTATCTGTGGCCGTATACAACCATTACAAACGTCTGAAAGTACAGACCAATGGTAAGAAAGCAGATGATTCCGTTGAAATTGCCAAAAGTAATATCCTGCTGGTCGGTCCGACCGGTTCAGGTAAAACCTTGCTGGCACAAACCCTTGCCCGTCTTCTGGACGTTCCATTTGCCATGGCAGATGCAACAACCCTAACTGAAGCGGGTTATGTGGGTGAAGATGTTGAAAACATTGTACAAAAGCTTTTGCAAAAAGCTGATTACGATGTCGAAAAAGCGCAAAAGGGCATTATCTATATCGATGAAATCGACAAGATTACCCGTAAATCTGAAAACCCATCCATTACTCGTGATGTATCAGGTGAAGGCGTACAGCAAGCCTTGCTGAAAATGATCGAAGGTACGGTTGCTTCAATTCCACCACAAGGTGGTCGTAAGCACCCGCAGCAGGAATTCATTCAGATTGATACCTCGAATATCCTGTTCATCTGTGGCGGTGCATTCTCAGGTCTTGAGAAAATCGTACAGCAGCGTCAGGAGAAAGGTGGTATTGGCTTTACTGCAGAAGTCCGTAATAAAGACGAAAGCAAAAAGTTGTCTGAATTGTTCCGTCAGGTCGAATCGACTGACTTAGTGAAATTTGGTCTGATTCCAGAATTCATTGGTCGTTTACCCGTGATTGCGACTTTGGATGAGCTCGATGAAGAAGCTTTAATGCAGATTCTGACTGAGCCGAAGAATGCATTAACTCGTCAATATAAACATTTGTTTGAGATGGAAAATGTGGACTTGGTCTTTGAAGATTCAGCACTACGTGCCGTTGCGAAAAAAGCACTGGAACGTAATACTGGTGCGCGTGGCCTGCGTTCGATTCTGGAAAATTCATTGCTAGAAACCATGTATGACCTGCCGAGTCGTAGCGATGTAGGCACCGTGGTGGTGAATGAAGCTGTCATTAATGGTGAAGCTGCACCAGAATTTCGTGCTGAACGTCAACCACATGACGAGCCAGAAACAGCGGCAAAAGTTGATTTAAAGGTGGTGAATAGCAAATCTGCTTGATTGCTATTCGTCAGAAACGTGCGAAAACCCCGTGTTTTCGCACGTTTTTTATTTCCAAAAGATAAAAGCAGATGCTAATCTCAACATCTAGGCGTGGACGCCGAAAGCTATAAAAATATATCGCAAAGCACTTGCATACAAGAATAAAGACGCAGTGAGGGATAAGCATGCGTGGAGTCGCAATGGTGCTCATCGGCAGTTTGGCGCTGATGGGTTGTCACGGTAAAAAAGCCGTAGTTGAGCCTACACAGCCACTCAGCACTTTAAAAAATATTGATCTTGAAAAAAAACCGGGCTTTGTTGAACAGCATCGGGTGGGGATGTTTACGATTGGTGGCTGGGTCAACCAGAAACAGGGCAATCATTTTCAGGCAGTTAAACCTCAGCATGAGGACGCTGCGATCGTTTATTTATACCGCCCGGATTCCAAATGGAACCGTCAGGAAATTGTCGCTGCCAGTCTGTTTATCAATCAGCATCGTATTCCGAGTTTATTGCATAATCATCATTACTGGATTGAGCTACCTGCAGGTACTTATCGCTTGAGTACCAGTCGTCCTTTAGGTGCGTTGCACTTCCAGAAACCTAAATATCTGGACTTTACGGTAGAAGCAGGTCAATCCTATTTTATTAAGTATGATGAAGAAAATCTAAGCACCCGTCGTAGTGTTCCGGGGCCTCTGATGCTGATGCCGAGCAGTGTGGGCCTCAATGAAATTGCTTTTACCCAGTTAAAATCGGACAGTTTTAACTTTTTTGCACAGGATCAGGAAACTGGGAAAATCCGCAAGAAAGCCCAGAAAATTAAAGCGACTGAATATGATCCATCTACAGATGTACAGTTAACCACACCATTTAAACTTTGGGATCCAAGAACCTGGTAATTAATTTTAAAACTCCAATAAAAAAGCACCCAAGTAGGGTGCTTTTTTTATCTAGCTTAAATTAACCTGCAGCAGCGTCAACTACTGGAATCTTGCCAATTTTCGCTTGCCAGATTTTTGGAGCAGTCGCGTGTACAGATGTACCATTTACGTCAACTGCAACAGAAACAGGCATATCTTTCACTACAAACTTGTAGATCGCTTCCATACCCAAATCAGCAAATGCAACTACTTCAGCTTCACGAATTGCTTTAGATACGAGGTATGCAGCACCACCAACCGCCATAAGGTAAGTCGCTTTATTGTCTTTAATTGCTTCAACAGCAGCAGGACCACGGTCCGCTTTACCGATCATGCCATAAAGACCAGTTGCTTCTAATACTTGGCGAGTGAATTTATCCATACGAGTTGCAGTTGTTGGACCTGCAGGACCTACAACTTCATCACCCACTGGATCAACAGGACCTACGTAGTAGATGAATTTGCCTTTTAGATCAACAGGAAGTTCTTCACCGTTGTTCAGCATGTCTACCATACGTTTGTGTGCAGCATCACGGCCAGTATAGATTGTACCGTTTAGAAGCAGCGTATCACCTGGTTTCCAAGAGTTCATTTCTTCTTGAGTGATGTTGTCTAGGTCAACACGTTTAGAAGATGAAGAATCCCAAGTGACTGATGGGTAGTCTTCAAGGCTTGGTGCTTGAATATGCGCAACGCCTGAACCATCAAGTGTAAAGTGTGCATGACGGGTTGCTGCACAGTTCGGGATCATGCCGACTGGTTTGCCCGCAGCGTGACAAGGGTAATCTTTGATCTTGATGTCTAGAACAGTGGTTAAACCGCCAAGACCTTGAGCACCAATGCCCAACGCGTTTACTTTCTCGAAGATTTCGATACGAAGTTCTTCAAGTTTGTTTTGTGGACCACGACGAAGCAATTCGTCCATGTTGATCTCTTCCATCAATGCTTCTTTTGCAAGCATCATGGCTTTTTCAGCAGTACCACCAATACCGATACCCAGCATACCAGGAGGACACCAGCCTGCACCCATAGTTGGAACAGTTTTTAATACCCAGTCCACGATTGAGTCAGACGGGTTCAACATTGCCAGTTTAGATTTGTTTTCTGAACCGCCACCCTTAGCAGCAACAGTGATGTCTACTTTGTTACCTGGAACAAGTTTGTGATAGATCACAGCAGGCGTGTTGTCTTTGGTGTTCTTACGGCCAAAAGCAGGGTCAGCCAGTACAGAGGCACGAAGTACGTTAGAGTTTTCAAGATAACCTTGGCGTACACCTTCGTTGATCGCATCGTCCAGGCTCATGGTTAAATCAAATTTAACGTCCATGCCCACTTCAACAAATACGTTGACGATACCAGTATCCTGGCAGATAGGGCGGTGGCCTTCTGCACACATGCGTGAGTTAATTAAGATTTGTGCGATCGCATCTTTCGCAGCTTTGTTCTCTTCACGGTCGTACGCACGGCTCATCGCTTGGATGAAGTCTTGTGGATGATAGTAAGAAATGAACTGAAGCGCATCTTTAACCGATGTGATCAAGTCATCTTGCTTGATAATAGTTGTCATACAAATATCTCTTGAGCGGGCTGTTAGCTAGCGGGCTAAATTATAAGACAAATGAATCCGGTTGTGGGCGTTTTGCAGGGACATTGGCCAAAAGTTTATAGTTTAAGCAATAAGGCATATGACTTTGGCTGAAAGATTGGCTAAAAATGACAGGTTTTTGTCATATTTACTGTCATATTGCAGCTTAAAGTTTATTTAAATATAATTAACTTTATATTAAGTGTATGATTTTTATTGGTTAATTGAAATTATGAAAATTTCATCATTGTCATATAACTGTCATAAAACTTTTACATAATGCGCTTATCAAATGAATGATGAGTTTTCTTTATGACCCTGACTAGTGTATTGATGGTAATTGCTTTTAGTCTTTATATCGCTGCTACTTGGTTCTACGGCCAGAAAGAAGATCAAGCTTAAGCTTTATCTTCTTTTTTACATTTTAAGAGCTAAAAAATTAGCCTATCTTCAAATCTTCAAATCTTCAAAT
>NZ_JAALGV010000071.1:0-34351 GCF_011174875.1 Acinetobacter sp. GFQ9D191M | reverse complement strand
ATCTTCAAATCTTCAAATCTTCAAATTACCTTAATAAAAAAACAATATTTCAATCATCTTGGCCTTGCCACAACACGCCTGTGACACAGTTATTTTTCTTCATTACATTATTAACCCAGAAAAACCCAAAGCCTGAAAATCCTTACACACAGCCAATTTTTTAGGGCTTAGACTGAGGTCTCTCAACTTCTATAAATAGGGCAATTGGAATGAGTAACTTTAATACAAATGACATCAAAGAACATGCTTCAGTAATTGCTTCAGATGGTACTCAAGTTGGTAAAGTGGATCATTTAGAAGGTCAGGACAAGATTAAATTGACAAGAAGTGATGACGAGAATAATGAGCATCATCTGATTCCGGTCAGCTGGGTAAGCGAAGTGAAAGATGACAGCGTGATCTTGAATAAAACAGCAGAAGATGTGCACAAAGAATGGACCACGGTATAAGCATGGTCGTTGCCTGACTTGTTCTGGTTCTGGTTTGGCTTAAATAGTCAAACTGGATGCAAGCTTAAATAGGCACTCTGATCTGTTAAAGTGGTAAATGCCAGCCTGTTCGGCTGGCATTTATTTTGTATCATCAATCTTTTTATTTTAGTTTTATTTACTCATAGCGCGGATTACGAAGCTGCATAACTTTTTGAGCTAGACGATCTGTAGATGATAGAACGCCTAATGATTACTGAGAAAACTTATAAAATAGATCAATAAAAAAACCACCCGATCTTTTGACCGGATGGTTGTGGAGTGTTAAAGAAAATTAACTAGCTTGCTGATCTGCCTGAATCGCAGTTAAGGCTATAGTAAATACAATGTCATCGACCAGCGCACCACGTGACAGGTCATTCACCGGCTTGTTCAAGCCTTGCAGCATCGGACCGACACTCACGACATTTGCCGCACGTTGTACCGCTTTATAAGTGGTGTTACCAGTATTTAGATCAGGGAAGATAAACACATTGGCACGACCAGCGACTTGTGAATCTGGTGCTTTCTGACGCCCTACACTTTCAACTGAAGCGGCATCGTATTGCAGTGGACCATCAATCAACAGATCAGGACGACGCTGTTTCGCAATCTCAGTCGCTTTCGCCACTTTTTCTACGTCTGCACCTGTGCCTGAAGTCCCGGTAGAGTAAGAAATCATGGCAATACGTGGATCAATGCCAAAGGCTTTTGCAGAGTCAGCAGACTGAATTGCAATTTCAGCCAGTTGTTCAGCATCCGGATCTGGATTAATCGCACAGTCACCATAAACATAGACTTCATCTGGCAGCAGCATAAAGAACACAGAAGAAACCAGTGAATATTCAGGTGCTGTCTTGATCAACTGGAAAGCAGGACGAACGGTATTTGCTGTGGTATGTACTGCACCAGAAACCAGACCATCCACCTGATCAAGTGCCAGCATCATGGTGCCGAGTACGACAGTATCCTGTAGCTGTTCACGCGCCTGCAATTCATTGATTTTGCCTTTACGCAGTTCAACCATTTTTTCCACATAATTCTCGCGAATCAGGTCTGGATCAATAATCTCAAGATCGTGCGGTAATTCAATATTGCGTGCTTTGGCAACTTCCACCACTTCTTCCGGTTTTGCCAATAAGATACAGTGTGCAATCCCGCGAGATTGACAGATCGCAGCTGCCTGAATGGTACGTGGTTCATCACCTTCCGGAAGCACAATACGTTTTTTCGCAGCAATCGATTTTTGTACTAGTTCATGACGGAATGCAGAAGGCGACAGACGTGGCTTATAAGAACCATTGATTAGCTGTGCGATCCATTCTTCATTTAAGTGACTGGATACAAAACGGGTCACCTGTTCAGCACGCTCAGTATCATCACATGGAATTTCATTGCTTAAATTGGCCAGACTTTGGGCAGTTTCAAAAGTGCTAAGTGGCGTATGCAGAATAGGCAGACCATGTTTAATCGCTGTCTGGCAGAACTCCAGTACAGCCGAATTTGGCTCATAATGTTCAGTCAGTACCAGACCTGCCAATGGAATGCCATTGCTGCTCGCCAAGCTACTTGCCAGCAAGACATCAATACGGTCTGATGCACTAATAATCAGTTCGCCAGCTACAAATTTATGCAATTCATGTTCAATGTTGGACGCAATTAAACTGCTGTGTAAGACACGGCGCTGTTTTGCTTCACCCAAGTTCACCCAGTCTGCTGAAATATGCGCTGCCAGGTCAGAAATACGTGGCACACTTAAAGTATTACTGAATGGAACCAGACCAATGACTGGAAGCTTTTCAGACCCAATATGGGCATGAGTTTTCTGAATAGCTGCTATAAATTTGTTGGTATCACTAATCAGGCGTAAACCAGGATCAATAGTCACCGGGATCTGTGCAGAATCTTCCGGTAGGCCTTTGGTGCGCATAAACAATACGCCAGCCATACGGGTAGAAGAGGATCCACCCAGATAACGTAATTGGCTTTCAACTTTTTCAGCTGCCACTTCAGGCTGGTTGATATCAGCATTGCTGACAATGATGACTTTGGCATCGAGTGCCTGCGCCAATGCCGCATTAAAGCTTGGCGCAAAGGTATCGCGGCTATTTGGTACCAAACCTTCAACAATAATCAGGTCGTGATTTTTGGCAATCTCACGATGCAGGCGTACTGCATCTTCAAGCAATTCATCTGTTTCACCCAGATTAAAGCGCTGAATCAGACTTTCATAAGCAATCGGTTCAACGGTTTCACTTTGGGATAAATGACGATAGAGTGCTGTAGTGCGATCTGTTTCCTGACTTTTTTCCTGTGAAAAAGGTTTCACAAAACCTGCTTTTACCCCTTGGCATTCTAAAGCATATACCAAACCTAAACAGGCTGAAGTTAAGCCGACGCCTTCCCCGGTCGGCACCAATAAAATCGTTTTCATAGTAATATCAGTCGCGCAATAATAGAAATTAGGTAAAAGGGAACCGGGCTTGCTTATGCAAGCGCAGCTTCAGGTTCAGACTTTTTTGCAGTGGCTTGCTCCACTTCATTCTCTACCACAGAATGAGTTTCTTTCGCGATTCGGCCTTCTTCATCAGTCGGAACTACCCAGATTTGTGGGCCTGTACCGTTATCGATCCGACCTTCTGTACCGCGTTTCAAACTGCTATTAGCGTCTTTATCCAGGTTGAAACCGAAATGTGGTAAATAAGCCATGGTTTTTTCACGGATATACGCCGAGTTTTCACCAATACCACCGGTAAAGAACAGACCATCAATACGTGGCAGACCACAGCTTAAAGCAGCTAAAGATTTCGCCAGACGGTAGCAGAATACTTCAATCGCAAGAGTCGCATCTTCACTACCTTGTTCTGAGGCTTCAATCAGGGTACGCATGTCATTAGACAGGTTGTCAGACAAACCAAGCAAGCCACTTTCTTTGTTGAGCATCTTGTCAATTTTATATACATCCCAGCCTAGGTTTGCAGCCAGGAAGCTATGCAAACTTGGATCGACATCACCACTACGGGTCCCCATCACCACACCTTCAAGTGGCGTCAGACCCATTGAGGTATCTACACTTTGGCCATTCCATACCGCACAGGTCGAACTACCATTACCGAGATGTGCTGTTAACCAGCCACCTTGCTTAAAGCTACCAGCCAGTTCAGAACCGCGATCGGACACATAAGCATGGCTGGTACCATGGAAACCATAACGACGTACGCCATATTCAGTATAAAGGAATTTAGGCAGCGCATAACGGTAAGCATGTGCCGGCATGGTTTGATGGAAAGCAGTATCAAATACTGCGACTTGTGGCAAGTCTGGGAATAAACGTTTAGTCGCTTCGATCCCGATCAGGTGAGCCGGGTTGTGTAAAGGCGCAAGTGGAGTTGCTTCGCGAATTTTTTCAATAATCTCGTCAGTAATCAGTTCAGCTTTGGTCAGACTGCCACCATGTACCACACGGTGACCGATCGCATCCGGCTTATAGTTTGCCAGACGCTCTAAACCTACTTCTAACGCTTTTTTATGATCTGCAAAAGGAATATGAATATCGACGGGTTCATTACCGACAGTCACACCTTTAATACGGGCATTTTCTGTGCCTAAGTTTTCAGCTAAGCCGTGAATACGGAAATTCTGTTCTTCAAGCAATAGGGCAAACTTGATTGAAGAAGAGCCACAATTAATAACTAATACTGATTTAGACACGATTGTTTACCCGATTCTAATTAAAATTCTCATCCATTTCGTTGACCTGTCTGCTGGCAAAAGCGACACAAGATAGGTCTGTGATCATGTTTTAACATGGGTTTTTTTACTGTCCTAGATAGACTTTAGCCGATTAGACTTAAGCATTATCGACCATAGCGACAATAATAATTAAAATTTATCAGTTCATAGTTTTCATTTATAAATAAAATACTGCTAAAAAATGATCTATTAAACTGTAACTTATATTTCTTAAAAATAATGTTTATTTATTCTACCTTTTAGGTATGGATATGAAGAAATTATATGCAATTTTATAAAGGCTGCATATTTACTTGAACATATCTTTTATTCATCTAATGCATAAAAAATCAGCCTTGCGAACAAGGCTGATTTTATTATCTATTTACTGGCGAATCTGACCATCACCGAAGACTACCCATTTCTGAGAAGTCAGGCCTTCTAGGCCAACCGGGCCGCGGGCATGAATCTTATCCGTCGAAATGCCGATTTCCGCACCCAGACCATATTCAAAACCATCGGCAAAGCGAGTAGAGGCATTGATCATGACTGAACTCGAATCTACACCAGCTAAAAATTCACGAGCGATGCTGTAATTCTCAGTGATGATTGAATCGGTATGATGTGAGCCATATTTATTGATATGTTCGATGGCTTCCTCAACACCCGATACGATTTTAACTGCCAGAATCGGACCCAGATATTCGGTGTACCAGTCTTCTTCTGTTGCGGCAACTACCTGATTGCCCAAGATACGCTGGGTTTCACGACAACCACGAAGCTCCACCTGTTTTTCCTGATATAGCTCAGCAATTCGAGGAAGGAAGTCTTCAGCCACTTTCTCATCAACCAGCAAAGTTTCCATGGCATTACATACGCCATAACGATGGGTTTTGGCATTCAAAGCAATTGGTAGGGCTTTGAGCAGATCAGCCTGTGCTTCGACATAGACATGACAATTCCCGTCTAAATGTTTAATTACAGGTACACGTGCTTCTTCAGTAATGCGTTCAATTAAGCCTTTGCCACCACGCGGTACGATCACATCGACATATTCAGTCAGGGTAATCAGCTGGCCAACCGCAGCACGGTCAGTCGTATTGATCACCTGAACTGACGCTTCAGGTAAACCTGCCACTTTCAAGCCATGCTGGATGGCAGTCGCAATGGCCTGGTTAGATTCCAGAGCTTCTGAACCGCCACGCAGAATAATCGCATTTCCGGATTTCAATGCCAGTGAAGCAGCTTCCAGAGTTACATTGGGACGTGATTCATAAATCATACCCACTACGCCCAAAGGCACACGCATCTTGCCAAGCTGAATGCCTGTAGGACGGTAAGCCATATCGGTAATTTCACCAATTGGATCTTTCAGGCTGATCACATCTTTCAGGCCCTGTAACATACCTTTAAAGCGTGCGGGGTTAAGTTCTAAGCGATCAAGCAGGGCACTGTCCAGATTGTTCTGGTGAGCTTTATTCATATCAATCTGATTGGCAGCCAGAATAGCGGCCTGACTGTTTTCTAAAGCGGTATAAATTGCTGACAATGCGCTGTTTTTAGTTTGGGTAGACGCACGAGCCAAAATGCGAGAAGCCTGGCGTGCCTGCTGTCCTACCGTTTGCATGTATTGTTCAATAGACTCTTGCATAGCGGTTCAATCACTTAGAAATTTCACTTTGATATTAACAGTCTGATGCCGGACAATGAAGCCCAACACTTAAAAATCATAAGCTTTTCACTGTTTCTAAACATTTTGAAATTGTTTTATCTTTAAAAGCAGATAAGTGGTTGTCGAATCAGTTGCTTGTGAAAAGCCGCTCTGTATAGAATGAAATGTAGCGACATAGATGTCATTGATATAATTACTACAGCGCAGGATGCGTGTTCAGGATAATCGGAATAATCCTGAAGCATAAGATCTGTAAATAATGACTTGCACAATAAAAATAAGGCAAGGACGGAGGAAAGGAATATGAATTCCATTATCCAGATGGATGCCCAGGCATTGGACCAACATAGCCATTACGGTTTTTTTGATCTTTATGATAAGCACAGTTTCAAGCAACCAGCACGTACGACATGGATCGATGGCTGGAAAATCGAGTATATGGCCATTGCGCGTCCTGATACTTTGCATATGCGCCCAATGGTGATTATTGGGGGAGCTTTTCAGAACTTTAATTCTTACAAATATTGTGTAGAACAGTTATTTGATGCGGGACCTATTATTTTAATTGATTTACCTTCCATGGGGGCCAACCAGCAAATTACTAACGTTGATACCGGCTTATCTGCAGGAACACTTGAACTGGAAGATCTGGCAGCGATGCTAGGCCAATGGCTGGAGCAGATGCAACTGCCTAAGGTGGCTATTCTGGGAATGTCTTTAGGTTCAGTGGTGGCTTCCTGCCTGGCAGATCAGCGTCCTGAACTGGTAGACCGTATGATTTTGATGGGTGTAATGCAGAAAACCCGCAAAAGCTGGCGCATGCTGCTGGAAGAATCTCTACATTTAATGAAAGAACAGCGCATGGACGAATTTGGCCAAGCGGTGATTCTGTATCTGGTCAATCATGCACGTTTAAAGGAAACCCGCATGTCACCAACAGCAAAACGGCTGTTCTTTAAGCAGATGTCCGAGTTTACAGCGACAGAACAGGACCGCTATGACATCAACTGTAACCGTCTTTTAAGACTGACCAATGTACCGATTCCTCAATGCAAAGTTTTGGTGGCTTGCGGGCAGTATGACAGCTTTACCTTGCCGCATGAAAATGCCAATTTTGCCCTGCAATGTCCAAATATGCAGTATGTGCAGATTGCTTCTGCAGATCATGTGCCTCAGTTACAGCGCCGTAAAGAAACCATGCATCTATTTGCAACTTTCCTGCGTGATGAGCCGGTTGATCAACTCGAAGGTATTATCCCGTTCACCCGTGAACAGATGCAGCAGATCGAACGACGTGGGGAAGAGCGGATTACGGTTCAGGATCCACAGCGTTATTTAAGTCATCGTCATTCTGATCTGGTATTCAAGGCAGAAATTATCGATATGAATTTCTTTGGGGTGTTGCTGGAATTGGAACCTGGATTAACCGATCAGGCAGCCGCATATCCACGTGATCTGGCTTTACATTTGGAAGATGAAGAAGGGGAGTTTAAGATCGAATGTTTAATCTTCGAGCATGATGGCACTCAGTTACGTGCTTTGTTCAAGCATGGCAGTTTTGATGTAGCAGAGCGTTTATTACGTTTTGTCCAGAAAGAGAAAGCAATTCAACAGGCTGAAGTATTCGATGCAGTCATCTAAAACAATAGAATTCATAAAAAAACAGCGTAATTAAACGCTGTTTTTTTTCACCGCATGAATCATCCAGACTAAATCGCCCAAATGTTCATCCTGTTCATAATGAGGACTCTGCTGTCGAGGTTCTGCAAAATAACGTTGTGGCTGTTCGACCTCCACCCGCATAAACCCAGCTTGCTGAAAAAACTGCTGTAGTTCTTGGGGCGATTTAAAATGAAAGGTGAATGCACTGCGTGAGATAAATTTTAGCAGACGACTACAGGCCCAGATAAAGCTTGCCAGTCTGTTTTTGACCGGTTCAGGGTAAATATCACTGAGATAATGCACTTCACTGAAACCTTGACCATATTCGTTAATACCTTTGAGCAAGGTAAACAGCATTTTTTGATCAAAGTAATTGATCAGGCCTTCACTAATAATGACTAGAGGCTGCTGCTGGTCAAAGACTTTAAAAATATTCGCCAGTTCTGCACTAAAAATATCGGCACTCAATACTTCCGGGGCATCCTGATCAATCTGCTGCAAAGCATTGGTTTTGATCTTGGCCATATCGGGCAGATCCAGCTCCCGATAATTAATCCCGGGAAATTTCTGTCTAAAGTTCCAGCTGCGTGGAGAAAGACCGCTGGCAATTTCCAGTACCTGTAATTGAGGATATTTACTAATTAACTGACTTAAGTGTTCATCAATCATTTGATGACGCTGTTTCAGGGTGGTACGCATACTGCCACCGACATGACGCTCAGCCCATGACTCCAGTGGATGAACCAGTTTGGCAAGAAATTTACCTTTAGAGGTGGCAAATACCGGATGTGAAATCCCCATTTTGTACCAGATATAGCCGGTATAATGTGCGGTAAAAGAAATATGGCGGTGTTGCGAAAGAGATTCTGTCATGTCGTCCTGACCTTATTGTTGTTTTAATTCAATGCTGCTCATCAATATAGCAGTCTTTTCAACATGATAATAAAAAAGGAACACCTTGTCGTGTTCCTTTGTCGTATTCAGGTCATTTAAAAATTACAGAACCTGATCTTTAAACTGACTGATTTCATCACGGATCTGGCACCACTCATCTCCAAGATTCAGTTCAGTGCCGATCTGAATCTCTGCAATTTTTCCGCGCATGCGTTCCAGACGCTGCTGATTTGGCAGCGGTAGCTCCTGAATGCCTTCAAGTGCGATACACTGTGCTGCGCGATCATTGCAGACTAACCCCATATCACAACCTGCTTTCAATGCCGCCTGAATACGGGCATCGGCACCACCAGCCACACAGGCAGCCTGCATGCTTAAATCATCCGAGAACAGTACGCCGTCGAATCCAAGTTCTTGACGTAACACTTTCTGAATCCAGAATTCTGAAAAACCGGCTGGATTTGGATCAACCTGACTATAGATAACATGGGCAGGCATAAGCGCATCCAGTTGGGATTGTAACTGGATAAAAGTCTGCATATCCTTTTGCTGGATTTCTTCATAGCTGCGCATATCAATGGCAGCGGCCACATGCGAATCGGCCTTAACCGAACCATGTCCCGGGAAATGCTTACCGGTCGAAGCCATGCCAGCACGTTTCATACCTTTCAGAAAAGCACTAGCTAGTGGAATAATATCCTGAATATTTCTGGCAAAGCTACGGTCGCCAATCACATCACTAATATCATTCAGATCCAGTACAGGCGCAAAACTGAAGTCAATTCCGACAGCCAGTACTTCAGTCGCCATCAACCAGCCACATTTCTCGGCCAGTTCCAGCGCTTTTTCACGATCCGTCTGATAAAGCTCACCAAATTTGCCCATGGCAGGCAGCAGGGTAAAGCCCTGTTTCAGGCGCTGTACCCGGCCACCTTCCTGATCCACCGCAATCAGAATATCTGGACGGACCTGACGCATATGATCAGTCAAAGCGCGGACTTGGGCAGGAGATTCAATATTGCGACCGAATAAAATCACACCACCGACTTGTGGTGCACCCAAGAGTTCAATATCTTCTTGAGTAAGGGTAGTGCCTGCGATGTCGAGCATCAATGCGCCAATCATATGCGGAATCCATTTTAGAATTTTCGGGGAAAACAATACCTGAATTCTGCAATGATTTGCTACACTTTGTCAGCACAGAATATGATAAAACTACACGACATAAACATATTAAGTTGTTTAAGATGCTGAATACTTTAAGTTCTGCTCGAAAAGCAACACGGTCAAATTGGTCTTGAGGCCAAGGAAGTACGAATTATTTATGAAATTTCAAACAATAGCTTGTGCAGTTGCGATTGCGACAGGCGGATTATTTTTTACCCATGTGGTGAATGATGCAATTGCAGCTGATGGTAAAGAAGTAGTCAGCAAAGCAGTGCTTCAACCTTCTCAAGAACAGGCATTGGTATCCCGACAACTGGCAACTCTCGTTGATCGCCAACATTATTTGAATATGCGTCTGGATGCTCAGACTTCACAGCGTATCTTTGATTTTTATATTGATAGTCTGGATGCAGATCACAGTCTTTTTCTGGCATCTGAAATAGAAGATTATAAAAAACGCTATGGCGCTACTTTTGGTGCCAATCTGAAAGCTGGTAATTTGTCTGGCCCTTATGAAATTCATGCGCAGTATCGTGAGCGTTTAGCCCAGTTCTATACCTTTATGCTGGAAGAACTGAAAAAACCGCAAAATCTGAACCAGAAGAATGTATATATTGAAACGGATCGCGAAAAGGCGCCGTTCTTTAAAACTCAGGCTGAACAACGTGCTCACTGGTCAAAAATGCTGGTCTCTCAGCTGATTAACCTGACGATCAGTAAGGAAGAAGAGCAGGCCAAGCAAAATGCACTTAAAGCCAATCCTGAACTGGCGAATGGTCAGGACCTAACTGGGCCGGAAGATTTAACGCCTGCTCAAACCCTGACTAAGCGTTATACCCGTCAGTTAGAGCGTCTCAGCCGGATCAAGAGTGATGATGTGCTGGACAAAACCCTGAATGCGATGATGCTGACTTATGATCCGCACAGTAATTATTTCCCGCCTGTAGATGCGATGGAGCTGAACCGTCAGACTACATTGCAGCTGGAAGGGATTGGAGTGTCGATTCGCCCAGAACGTGGTAATGAAGATTACACCAAGATTGAAACCATTGTAGAAGGTGGGCCTGCCAGCAAATCAGGACAGGTAAAATCAGGTGACCGTATTGTTGGCGTTGCTCAAGACGGCGAACAGATGGTTGATGTAATCGGCTGGCCAAGCAATGAAATTGTTGGTCTGATTCGTGGTAAGCGCGGCACCAAAGTAACACTGAAGTTACTAGGCCCGGGTGCGACCATGGGACAGGCGCGTAATGTCAGTCTGGTACGTGATGTGATTCAGGAAGAAGATGCCGGGGTTAGAACCCGTACCGTTGAAATCCAGCGTGATGGTAAAAAATATCAATATGGTGTGATTGAAATTCCATCTTTCTATCTGAACTATCGTGCCCGTCGTGCGGGTACCGACTACCGTTCCGTATCAGAAGATACCAATAAGGCCCTGAAAGAGCTGGCTGCGAAGAATGTTGCCGGTATTATTGTAGACTTGCGCAATAACCCGGGTGGTTCACTTGAAGAAGTGGCACGTATGCTGGGACAGGTGATCAAGTCAGGTCCTGTGGTTCAGATTCGTGATGGTAACGGTAATGTCAGCGTCTTTGAAGATGATGATGGTGGTGCACAAACCTATGCCGGTCCATTGGCAGTAATGGTGAACCTGGCTTCTGCATCTGCAAGTGAAATTTATTCAGCAGCAATTCAGGATTATGAACGTGGCATCGTGATTGGTAGTACCACAACAGGTAAAGGAACTGCGCAGGTTCAGCTGGATAGCTTGGCACATGGTCAGGCAACACTGACTCAGCGTAAGTTCTACCGTGTGACGGGGGGTAGTACCCAAAACAAGGGCGTGATTCCGGATATCAAGCTGGTCGATATCTATAACGAAGAGTTTGGTGAACGTAAGGCTAAAAATGCCCTAGAGTGGGATACGATTCCAACTGCACCATTTAAACGTGAAGGTGTGGTACAAAAATATGTACCGGAACTGGCCAAGTTATCTCAACAGCGTGTCGCTCAGAATCCTCAATTCAAGTATCTGGAACAGCGTACAGCGGCTATGAAAAAAGTCGAAGACCAAAAACGTGTAGTTCTGGATCTGGAACAGCGTAAAGCTGAGTTGCTGGATATCGAGCGTAAAGCTTTAGAAGCTGAAAATGCCCGCCGTGCTGCAACCGGCTTAAAACCTTATCCAAACTGGGAAAGTTATCAGGCATCTCTGGATGCCATGGTTGAAGCCCGGGCGAAAATGAAAGCCAAAGAACGTCCGGCATTACCGGAAGAAGAAGCTTTTGTGCTGGAAGCCGCACATGTCTTGGCTGACTATGCTCAAGTACAGTCAAAACAGTAACTTTAACATAAAGTAATATAAGTTCTAAAAACAGCCTATTTCGATAGGCTGTTTTTTTGTGCAAATAAAATGCAATATCAATTAAATATAAAGTGCTATGTAACTAAATAAAAAAGAAAAATTTGTGATTTATGTCGAATAAAAAAGCTGGAATATTAAATTTAATCAATTGATAAAATCTCAAAGACTTCTAATATATAAACTGAATTTTTATTTTATCGATTCAGGGCAATTTTAAACTTCACTCCAGCTACTGAAGAGATAAAAATATTGCAATAAATTTTGTATATAGCTTCAAGTTTGAAGCAGTCGGGATGAACTCTGAAAAGAGTATTTTATTTTTTATAGGGCGTAAATTTAGCGGGGAATCGTGCGAATACAGCTGCGCAATAAAATAAAAATGATCGCCCAGATGGAACATTTTATATGATTCATGCTCATCATGATGTCAGTCTGCTCATTGGATCGATGGCTGTGGCATTTATTGCCTGCTATTTGACGCTTACGCTTGAGCAGATGCTATTTCGTAATGTATCGCTAAGGTTGAAAACCCTTATTTTACTGTTCAGCGGTGGCTTGCTGGGGCTAGCAATCTGGGGAATGCATTATGTCGGCATGACGGCAGCTCATTTTCCTGATGCTTATGATATCGATACTGCACTCACCTTAAGTTCTTATGTGATTGGCTTTGTGGGAGCAACCTTTGCCATCTGGCTCACCACCCGTAAAACTTTGCCTTGTGCCCGTCTGATTCTAGGGGCTGTCCTGATGGGGCTGGGTATGTCAGGAATGCACTATGTGGGCATGCTGGGCCTGAATGTTAAAAATCATGTGACTGCCTATCACCCTTTATTAATGATCTGTTCGATTCTGATTGCGACAAGTGGGGCTGGACTCAGTTTCTGGGTGGCATTCAAATATCGACAGGCAGTGCAAAGTACGATCCGGATGAAGCTCGTGGTCGCAAGTATGCTCACGTTGACCATTGTCGGGATGCATTATACGGGAATGGCGGCACTCAGTTTTTATGAAAATGCCCATCCATTGAGCCAGATCAGTCATTCCCACTATGACTTGCTATTTTCAGTCATCCTGATTAGTTGTCTGGTACTGGTGACTGCATTTGGCGTAGCCATGCTGGAGTTACGCTTTGAATCACGTAACCGTCAGCTGATGCTGGCCAATAAAGAGCTGGCGAATCAGGCGATTCAGGATAATCTCACCAAACTGCCAAACCGTTTATATCTGGTCAAATATGCACAATTGCTGTTTTCTGGCCGGCAGCAAGATGCTCAGCATGAAATCGCTTTTTTATATATTGATTTGGATCGCTTTAAAGCCGTGAATGATGTGTTTGGCCATCACGTTGGGGATCAGCTACTGATTCAGCTGGCTTATCGTATTCATCAAATTCTGGGAGATGATTCCAAACTGCTGCGGATCGGTGGCGATGAATTTCTGCTGGTGCTGGAAAATACTACAGTAGAGCAGGCCTCGAAAATATCAGAAAAGATTCTGGAACTGATTCAGGAAAGTTTCCAGATCAGTGGCAAGACCATCAATATCTCGGGCAGTATCGGGATCGCCATGTATCCGAAGCATGGCCAGAATCTGCAGGATCTGCTGATCAATGCAGATGCCGCCATGTTGACTTCCAAGTATCAGGGACGGAATACCTATTCTGTTTTTAATTTCTCGACCGATCAGCATGAAAGCAAAAGCCAGAGTAAACTGATCAATGATCTGTATAAGGCAGTAGAAGAACAGCAATTTATCTTGGTTTATCAGCCAAAATTTACCCATGATGAGCAGATCTGTGGTGTAGAAGCGCTAATCCGCTGGAAGCACCCATTGCATGGTTTGCTGGGTCCGAATATGTTTATTCCCGGAGCAGAAAAAACCGGTTTGATTATTCCGATGGGCTACTGGGCTCTAGAGCAGGCCTGCAAACAGATTCAGCTCTGGGAAGCTGATCATGCTGATTTTTTCCCAATCGGCGTCAATTTATCTGCGGTTCAGTTTGAGCATAAGCATCTGATCAGCACACTGGAACAACTTCTGAATCAATATAAAATTGATCCTCAACATTTGATGATCGAGATTACCGAATCGACTGCCATGCATCATATTGATTCGAGTATCCGGACTTTGCAGCAGTTGCGTCAAATGGGCATCCAGTTGGCGATTGATGATTTTGGTACCGGGCATTCTAGCTTCCTGTATTTAAAAAACCTGCCTGTCGATGAGCTGAAAATTGACAAGGAATTTATTCAGGGTCTGAGTGCAGGTTCCAAGGAAGAAATGATTCTTGAAAGTATTATTCAGCTGGCCATTAAACTCGGTTTAAAAGTGACAGCTGAAGGAATTGAAACTGTGCAGCAGGCAGAAATTTTAACCCGTTTGGGCTGTCAGCAGATGCAGGGCTATCTGCTGGGTAAACCGATGGATGTCGAGCAACTTGAAGCTAGGGTCTTTGTTTCTTGAACCCGGTAAATCACTATTTAGAATTTTTTATTATTAAACTAATCAATTGTAAATTATAAAATTTATGTGGTTATCGATTTATAATTTCTAGATTGGGTAGTGAATTAAATCCGTTAAATCGACGAGCCAAAAAAATATCAGTTCAACCAGAAAAGAGAATGGGAAACTGCGATTTCTCCAGTTTATAGGGCTGCTTATTGGCTCTAGAAATCTGCTACAATATCGTCAATTTTTCATATTGATCGTATTTGATCTTGAGCACTGCGGTTCTGCAGTAGGTATTTTCCATGAGTTTTAAAGATGAGTTAGCGGCACAGGTCGCTCAGCGACGTACATTCGCCATTATTTCCCACCCCGATGCCGGTAAAACCACCATGACAGAAAAACTGCTGTTATGGGGTCAGGCCATTCAGGTTGCAGGTATGGTGAAAAGCCGTAAATCGGATCGTGCAGCCACTTCTGACTGGATGGAAATGGAAAAAGAACGTGGGATTTCGATCACCACGTCTGTTATGCAGTTCCCGTTCAAGGACAAGATGATTAACCTGCTCGATACCCCGGGACATGAAGATTTCTCGGAAGATACTTACCGTACCCTCACTGCGGTAGACTCAGCGCTGATGGTGATTGACGGTGCAAAAGGTGTCGAGGAACGTACCATTAAATTGATGGAAGTGTGTCGTATGCGTGACACCCCCATCATTTCTTTCGTCAACAAAATGGACCGTGAAATCCGTGAGCCTTTAGAGCTGCTGGATGAGATCGAAAATGTCCTGAAAATTAAATGTGTGCCGATTACCTGGCCACTCGGTACAGGACGTGACTTTGCAGGTGTCTATAACCTGCTCGAAGAAAAGTTCTATGTCTATAAAGCCGGTTTTGGTTCAGTGATTACTGATATCGAAGTTCGTGATGGTTATGACCATGCAGACTTACGTGAAAAAGTCGGTGAGCTGGCTTGGGCGGCATTTGAAGAATCGTTGGAACTGGTACAAATGGCCAATGAGCCATTAGATCGCGAAGAATTCCTGGCAGGCCGTCAAACTCCAGTGCTGTTCGGTACTGCTTTGGGGAACTTCGGTGTCGACCATGTTCTGGATACATTTAGCGAATATGCACCGCCTCCCAAAGCGCATCCAACTCAAGACCGTAAAGTAGAGGCGGATGAAGAAGGTTTCACAGGCTTTATCTTCAAGATTCAGGCCAATATGGACCCGAAACACCGTGACCGTATTGCTTTCATGCGAATCTGTTCAGGTAAGTATGAAAAAGGCATGAAAATGAAGCATGTGCGTATCGATAAAGAGATCCGTATTAGCGATGCCTTGACCTTCCTGGCCGGTGACCGTCAGCATCTGGAAGAAGCATGGCCGGGTGATATTATCGGTCTGCATAACCACGGTACCATCCAGATCGGTGATACTTTCACTTCAGGTGAAAAACTGCAATTTACCGGTATTCCGCACTTTGCACCAGAAATGTTCCGCCGTGTCCGTCTCAAAGATCCGTTGAAGTCAAAACAGCTACAAAAAGGTCTGAAAGAGCTGTCTGAAGAAGGTGCAACTCAGGTCTTCATGCCACAAAACAGCAATGACCTGATTGTAGGTGCTGTGGGTGTGCTGCAGTTCGAAGTGGTAGCGTATCGTCTGAAAGAAGAGTACAAGGTGGACTGTATTTATGAGCCAGTGAGCATCAATACAGTACGTTGGGTGTCTTGTGCAGATGAGAAGAAATTCAACGAATTCAAGAAAAAAGCCCATGACCAGTTATCTGTAGATGGTGGTGGTCACTTGACTTATCTTGCACCAAGCCGGGTGAATTTACAGCTGATGCAAGAACGTTATCCAGATATCGTATTCCGTAATACACGCGAACACTAAGCCTTCAGGCTTGGAAAATGTTAAACAGCTTCTCCGGAAGCTGTTTTATTTTGTGCTACATTTAAACCACTCATTACTTATATCTCTAAAAAATCATGAAGTTTAGTAAGGAAATCCTGCTCGGCTCAGTCATTGGCTGTAGTTTGTTACTTGGAGCATGTGATAAAAATGAAAAAAAACAGCCAGCTACAGAACAAAAAAAATCTGCAGCAGTCACCCCTGAAGAAAAAGCCAAATTTTTGCCTTACCTGAATATTCAGGAGAAATCGGCCGATATTGCCTTGCCATTTTGTGAGACCAAAAACTGTATTAATCTGGATATTCAGACCTTAAAGACAGCCGATTCCTGGCTAAACCAGTCTATTGAAAAGCAGCAGGCGAAAGTGATTCAGGATCAAATTGGCCTAAAGCAGGATATGAGCCTGCAGCAGGCGGTTAATGCCTATGTAAAAAAATCCGATGCCTGGCAAGCCCAGCTCAAACTGAATAAGGCCTACGAATTATCTCTTTATACCCGTATTCCTTATCAGCGCAATCAATTTGTGTTAATGCAAATTGGGGTAGACAGCACTCAGGAAAATATCCGTGTCAATGAACGCTATTATTTCTTTGTGGCTGATCGTGTGCAGCAAAAAATACTCAGTCCTCTGGATATTATCAATCCTGAACAGCAGTTGCAGATGGACCAAATTGTGCAGCAGGCTTACCAAAAATGGTTAAAGGACAATAATGCAGAAGTCCAGCAGAAAGCTCCAAAAAAACTGTATTGGGGGCAGGCGGACTGGTTCTTTGATCAGGAAGGAATTGGTCTACATTATCGGAGTCAGGAAATTAGCAAAGATGCCAAACAACTGGACATCTATTTAACCAAAGAACAAACACAACAAGTCTTGAAAGTGGATATTTATCAGAATATGTTCTAACAGGTAGGTCCTGCAAGGATAAATGATGATGTTGAATAAAGGTTAATGCATGTCAAATTATAAGAATGTTTTATGTCTGTCAGTATTGGCATCAGCAGTTTTGCTGAGTGCCTGCCAGCCTAAGGAAAGAGAGCCGAAAGAACCTGCTGCACCTGAAGTGGTACAGGCTCAGCCTGAAGTGCTGAAGCTGAGCGGTGATACTGAGAAGCTGAAACTGGCCTTGCCTGAATGTGAAGGAAAAAACTGTCCTGAGATTTCTATTGAGCGATTGAAAAGCAATCAGCCATTTATTGATGAATGGATAGATCAGCAGATTCTGCAGCAGCTACAGGGTATTTTGTCTATTGATGCGATCGAACCGGCGAAAGCATCGGCTGCCAGTGAAGCTGAAGCCGCTGCTTCCGAACCGCAAACCGCATTAGCCAATGTCAAAACTCCAAAACAGCAGCTTGAACAGCAGATTCAGCCGCATATGCAGACTTTCCTGAATCTGGATAAGGAACTGAAAGCACTCAGTGCCAGTCATAGTATTAGCCTGATGATCAAACCGAGAATTCTACAGTCTGGTGATCCACTCGCGACTGTGGTCTTAAACAGTACTCATTATCTCGGTGGTGCGCATGGCGCTTCTGCTCAAACCTACTACAATTTTGATCTTGAGCAGAAAAAGCTGTTTAAGCTGGACGATATCATTCTGCCTAAACAAAAGGCTCAGCTCGAAGCCAAAGCTTATGAGGCTTTTAAAACCTGGGTGATGGAATCTAAACTGGCCAATGATGTAGCCGAATATGAACAGGCCTGGAAATTCAAACTGACGGATAATTTCTATCTGTCTAAACAGGGACTGGCGCTGCAATATGCTGAATATGAAATTGGTCCTTATGTGGTCGGTTTGCCACGTCTGGTCATTCCTTATGAACAGTTGAATGGCATTTTGAAACCTGAATATCTGCCTCAAACAGAGAACGCTGCTTCAGAAGCCGAGCCTGCAACTCCTGCCAAAGCACGCTGATGGTTTCGTTATTTGATACCCATACCCATTTTGATGTTCCCGATTTTGATCATGATCGGGAACAGCTGGCTTATGCATCCAAAGCAGCAGGGGTGGAGCATCTGGTCTTAATTGGTTTTTTACAGAGCCGGTTTAAGGATTTATTGCAGACGCATCATTTTATTAATGAGTTGGCCAATGCACCACAAAGCCATCTGGCACCCGGCCTGCATCCATTCTATATTGAGCAGCATCAACTAGAGCATTTACAGGATCTGGAGCAGTTATTAAACACAGAGCCTTGTATTGCGATTGGTGAAATTGGCTTGGATACTTTTGATAAGCGGCATAAACAGCCGGAACTTTTTCAGAAACAGAAGGATTTTTTTGCTGCACAGCTGGAACTGGCGCAGCAGTTTGATAAACCTGTGTTACTGCATATCCGTAAATCCCATGCCGATGTTTTACAGATTCTAAAACAGCATCAGTTTAAACAGGGCGGTATTGCCCATGCCTTTGGTGGCGGGATTGAAGAAGCCAAAGCCTTTATCAAGCTGGGCTTTAAGCTTGGAATAACAGGACAAATCACCAATCCGAATGCTAAAAAACTGCATCAGGTGGTACAACAGGTAGGGCCGGAATATCTGGTGCTTGAAACCGATTGTCCGGACATGACGCCTTTATGTTGCCAGCATTCTACTGAGCAGCGAACTCGCAATACGCCTGCCAATCTGCCTTATGTCCTGCAAGGCCTGGCCAAGAGTCTGCACATGGATCAAGATGAACTGGCACAGCAGCTCTGGAAAAATACCGATCAGGCTTTACATCTGGCGATCTAAGATAAAACCCTACATCGGTCGGAAACTGGATTCCAATTTATGATCCAGTGAAAAAAGGCGCATTATGCAATTTCTAAAATGCTTTAGACTTGGCATCATGCATATAAATTATTTTGAGTGAGATTCACATGGCACAAGGACTATTGGCGGGTAAGCGCTTCTTGATCGCAGGTATTGCAAGTAAATTATCAATTGCTTTTGGTATTGCTCAGGCATTACATCGTGAAGGTGCAGAACTCGCTTTTACTTATCCAAATGAAAAGCTGAAAAAACGTGTAGATGATTTTGCTGCACAATTCGGTTCGGAATTGGTTTTTCCTTGTGATGTGGCCGTAGATGCTGAAATTGACAATGCATTTGCAGAACTGGCAAAACACTGGGATGGTCTGGATGGCGTCGTACATTCAATCGGTTTTGCGCCAGCACATACCCTAGATGGTGATTTTACTGATGTGACTGACCGTGAAGGTTTCAAGATTGCCCATGACATCAGTGCGTACAGCTTTATCGCGATGGCACGCGCTGCGAAGCCATTACTGGCTGCACGTCAAGGCTGCCTGTTAACCCTGACTTATCAAGGTTCTGAGCGTGTGATGCCAAACTATAATGTGATGGGTCTAGCGAAAGCCTCTTTAGAAGCAGGTGTACGTTACCTGGCATCTAGCCTGGGTGCAGAAGGTATTCGTGTAAATGCGATCTCAGCCGGTCCAATCCGTACATTAGCAGCCTCTGGTATTAAATCATTCCGTAAAATGCTGGACCTAAATGAAAAAGTGGCTCCACTAAAACGCAATGTGACCATTGAAGATGTCGGTAATGCAGCATTGTTCCTGTGCTCACCATGGGCGAACGGGATTACTGGTGAAATCATGTATGTCGATGCGGGTTATAACACAGTAGGTATGAGTGCTGAACTGATGCTGGATGCAGAATAAGTCGCTTTAAAAGATTAATTCTCAGCAGAGAAAAACCCTCAAGTTTTTGAGGGTTTTTTATTTTTAACTCTAATTGTTAATGATGTAAGTCTGATGACAAGGGATACAAGAATTTGGATCAAAATAATTTATCTTTCAGGACTTTCCCACTAAGATGCTTAATATAAAAACAATACAGGACAATTAAGGATGTTTAAAAATTTTTTAATCAGCATGATTTTTGTGATGGGAACTGTGGGGATCACCACGTCGGGCATGGCAGCAGACAATCACTATCATGACAATATGCATGAACTTGACCATCATTTAAAAAATTTCAAATCTGCCAAAGATAGCAAAAAGGCACGAGCAGCATTGCAAGGCATGCAAAAGTCTGTGGAAGTCTGCCAGAAAAATTTACCTTCAGGTCTGCAAAAGCTAAAATTCAAAGATGCAAAAGTTACGGCTTATCAGGGATTGTTAACTGACTTATTGAAAGAGATTAAACAAGCTGAGCAACTTGTTGCAGCCAATCAGCTAGCCAAAGCCCAAACCCTCACAGTGAAAATGGATCAGATTAAAAAGCAGGGGCATCAAGCCTTTAAATAAGCCATAAAAAAGACCGCAATTACGGTCTTTTTTAACTTCAAGATCAAGTGATTAAGCTTGACCTTCAACAGCAGCAGCTTGCGCACGTTGCATGTTCGCTTCGAATTCAGCATCGAAGTTGATTGGTGTAAGCAGCAATTGCGGGAAGCTACCTTTAGTGACCATATCATTCACCGCTTCACGAAGGAACGGGAACAGGATGTTCGGGCAGTAAGCACCAAGAATGTATGGCAGACGCTCTTCTTCAACGCCATCAATCAGGAAAATCCCTGCTTGAGTCACGTCAACGATAAACGCTGTATCACCTTCATTGGTTGCTTGAACCACAACTTTTAAAGCCACTTCAAAATGAGTCGGATCAATTTTTTCTGCAGAAGAAGAAAGGTTGATGTTTAACTCAGGTTGCCATTGCTTGGTAAAAACTTGTGCCCCAGGAACTTCAAAAGAAATATCTTTAGTGTAAATACGCTCTAATGCCAATTGTGGTTGAGCTTGTTGTTCTTCACTCATTCTTTAATCCTTGATATGAGGTAGGTTTTAGTAAATTAAGCCAATAATTCGTCTAGTTTGCCTTCACGCTCTAGGGCATAAAGTTGATCAAAACCGCCGATAAATTGTTCATTAATAAAAATCTGTGGCACGGTACGATGATTGGTGCGTTGCATCAATTCAAGACGCACTTCAGGGGCTTCATTCGATAAATTAATTTCTTTGAATGCAACACCTTTGCGCTCAAGGAGCTGTTTTGCACGGATACAATACGGACATACTGTCGTCGAATAGATAGTAACTTCAGCCATGATCAATCTCCTGTTCGCAGATTATTTGCTTTTCACCAAAGGTAAACCTTGAGCTTTCCAGTTTGTAATGCCGCCATCCAGACGGTAGGCATCTGCATGACCTACCTGTTGAAGCGCAGAACCTGCAACTTGCCCAAGATTACAAATGAACACCAACGGGCGATCAGATGCTTTTAACTCATCAACGTGTTTTGTAATTTGGCTATATGGAATGTTACGGCTACCACTGATGTGACCTTCACGGAAGTCTTTGGCATCACGTAAATCAATCAGCATGGCATTTTTTGCTTTAACTAAAATTCCCAGCGATTGCGGAGAGATTTTGCGACCATTACGTTGACCTTCGATGATGAAGAAGACAACCACGAGTACCGCGAGTGTTCCAAACAAGAAGGGGTGATTCCCCATAAACTCGAACCAACGTTCCACAATTCACCTAATTACAATTTTAAAATTGCCAAGAGTATAGCTCATAAATATGGTGATCAAAATCACCGCTTCAAGGGCTAAGCCTTAAGAAAATTAATTTTTTTGCTGCGCTTCGTTAATTTCGTCGATTAAACGTAAATAGCTGTCCAGCCGGCGCGGCAAAATTTCCCCTGTTGATGCTGCCTGACGTAAGGCACACTGCTTTTCATGCTTATGTGTGCAGTTACGGAACTGGCAGTGTCCCAAGAGGTTTTCAATCTCTGGGAAACCAGTCTGCACTTTGTCCAAAGTCAGGTGCCAGAGACCAAACTCGCGAATTCCCGGAGAGTCAATAAGGGCCGCACCGTCACCAAAGGAAATCAGACGTGTGGAGGTCGTCGTATGCTGACCCAGTGCCGAGTTTTCAGAAATGACATTGGTTTTCTGTGCAGCATCCGGAACGATCGCATTAATCAGCGTGCTTTTACCTACACCAGACTGACCGACAAACGCTACAGTTTCCTCATTCAGACGAGCGGACAGTTCTGTCAGATCGCCATCGGACTGGGTTTGCATGACTTCATAACCCAAATCTTTATATTCTTTAAGCAAATCCAGAATCGGATCATTTTCCTTGAGCAAATCTGATTTATTGAGCACTAAAAGTGCTGGAATCTCTGCATCTGCACAAGCCACCAGATAACGGTCAATCAAACCTGGTGCTGGTTCAGGCAATGGCGCGAACACAATCACAATCAGGGAAATATTGGCGGCAACCGGTTTAACCTTGTGGTAACGGTCAGGACGGGTCAGCAAAGAAGTGCGCGGATGAATCGCTGTAATAATGCCGAGTCCGGTATTGGGATCAGCCTGCCATTTGACCCGGTCACCTGTTACCAGCAATTCCAGGTTAGTTCGGGTATGGCAGCGCCAGACACTCCCTAGTTCAATCGGCTTCCAGAATGGCTCAGGTTCACCTTCAGCCACGACCGGTTTTTCAGGATGCTGTTCAGGTACGGACAAGGCCTGGACCTCAAGCTGGCGGCCATAATGCTGCACGACCAGCCCTTCCAGGTCTTGAGAGGTATCGATCTCTTCCTGACGCGTTTTGTGCTGTTTTTGAATACGACGTTGTTGTTGTTCAGTTAAACGACGTTTACGTATTAAAGCCATTCAAATCCTAAAAAACCATGGGAGCGAGATGGCAAAAATAGCATGAAGCGGGGTGTCAGTTACAGCATCGACGTAATAAATTTGCTACTATAAATGTTTTATAGCCTAATAAGATTGCACATTTATGAGCAGCACCCCGGATAGCCGCCTGATTTGGATTGACCTGGAAATGACAGGTCTGGATACAGACAATGACCAGATTATTGAAGTTGCCACGATTGTAACGGACGATAACCTAAATATTCTTGCCGAAGGGCCCGTGCTAGCTGTGCATCAATCTGACCGTATCCTGAATGCGATGGACGAGTGGAATACTCGCCAGCATGGTCAGTCTGGCCTGATTGAGCGCGTACGCCGCAGTAAATTAACTGCTCAGGATGCAGAACGTGAAACCATTGAATTCCTGAAAAAATGGGTCAATCCAAAAGTATCGCCGATGTGTGGTAACTCGATCTGTCAGGATCGTCGCTTTCTGCACCGTTTAATGCCTGAACTGGAACAGTATTTCCATTACCGTAATCTAGACGTATCTTCAGTAAAAGAGCTGGCAAAACGCTGGCGCCCTGAAATCATGAGTGGTCTGAAGAAAAATGCTTCGCATCTAGCGATGGATGATATCCGTGATTCGATTGCTGAACTGAAATATTATCGTGAATATTTCTTCATTATGAATAAATAATCCGAGCAAATAAAAAAGAGGCGAAAGCTTCTTTTTTATTGCTTGGCAGAAAGTTTCTTGTGATAAAAGTTTTCACTGCTTTCAAACAGTACCCAGGTCAGAAGCACCAGAGCAAGATGGGTTTGGGTTTCATATTGATCCAAGATAATCAAAGCAAATAATCCCAAAGTCAGGATACGGATCATGATACTGAGATAATAATTTTTCTGCTTTTTAAAGGTTAAACCGTAAAGATAGAGCAGGAACAGGAAAACCATCAGGGCAAAAAGGGCGTTAAATAGCATGCTGATCTGGCTCCCTTTAGGACAATAATAATTGAAATATTGTGAAGATTATTATGATGGTAATTTGATCGATTTTACGTGTGTTAACGATGGCACAAGAAAGCTTTTTTGACTGATTTTGTATCTGAATTTTAGTGGCAGTAAAGTGTCCATGATTTTGCTAAAATGCTCTGGTGTTTTTCTTGCTATTGATGACCTATGACTGATCTGCTTCAAGATGATGAGTATGACCGCCGTTTTGCGGGTGTAGCCAAAATTTATGGTGACGATAGCTTTCATCATTATGAAAACAGTCATGTGATGGTGATCGGAATTGGCGGTGTTGGTTCATGGGCAGTCGAAGCACTGGCACGTACCGGGATTGGCGAGCTAACGCTGGTCGACATGGATGTGGTCGCAGCATCGAATATTAACCGTCAGTTACCAGCCATGACGGCGACGCTAGGATGTGAAAAAATCGAAATCATGGCGGAACGCTGCCGTTTGATTAATCCCCGAATCAAGATCAATCTGATTGACGATTATCTGACACCAGAAAATGTGAAAGAAATTCTGTCAGGAAATCCTGACATCATTCTGGATTGTATCGATGACGTCAAAGCAAAGTTTGCCTTGATGCTGCATTGCCGTTTTAACAAGATTCCTTTGATTGTGTCAGGTGGGGCAGGCGGTAAACTGGATCCCTTAAAAATCCGGGTAGCCGATTTATCCAAAACTGAACAAGATCCAATGCTGGCAAAATTACGTGCGCAATTACGTGCTAAAGGCATCTGTAAAAAGCCAAAAGAAAAATTTGGGATCACTTGTGTCTACTCTATCGATAACCCATTCTCGAGTGCGGATGTTTGTGCAAGTGCAGGCTTACGCTGTGGTGGTTATGGGTCTGCAGTGGTAGTGACATCTAGCTTCGCCATGGTTGCGGTATCGGAAGTATTGAAAAAGCTCGATAGTAAAAGACTTAAAGCCTGATTGAGTCAAAAAAAAGCACACGATCTGTGCTTTTTTTTATGCTAAGTTTAAAATGAATTTTTATACATATAACAAAAACAATCTTTTGGTTTTGGAGCAGCTATGTGGTTTTTGCTAGTGCTGGTTTTGGGGATTGGGGCTTTAGCAATCTGGATGTGGAAACGTCCTGATCCGGTGAAACGTGATCAGGCCAAAGCCGTGCATCATGATCTATGGATTGAGCAGATTGATGCTCAATTGAAATATGCAACGCGTCTAAGTACGGATCCGCATCATCCAGACTATGAACGTGCCTATCAAATTTATCAGGGACTGGCCCAGCAGCAGGAATTGCCACAGGCTTATGTAGGTATGGCCTTGATGCACTTAAACGGACAAGGGCGTGAGCAGAGCATAGAAAAAGCCATAAGCTTTCTTGAAAAAGCTTATAGTTTAGGTGGTGAGGATGCAGCCTATCATTTAGGCCAGATCTATGATGGTCATCAATACCAATTAAATGATCCTGAAAAAGCCTTGTACTGGTATCGGCATGCGGTCGCGCGTGGTCATCTGGATGCGCAGTATCGCATCACTGAGCTGGCTGAATCTGACCATGACACTGCAGAACAGCAACGTCTGCAACTGTTAATTCAAAATGCCGAGCAGGGACATGCCAATTCACAGTATCAGTTAGCCCAATATTATTTGGCAGATGGTGCAGCGCAAGATTTAAGTCTGGGTATTCACTATCTGTTTCTGGCAGCACAGCAGGACCACTTGGCGGCCAATCAGGATATTGCCGAAGCCTATGCAAATGGCAAAATCTTGCCCAAAGATCAACAGCAGGCTTTGAGTTTCATTAAACGCTGTATTCATCTGGGTGATCAGAGTGGTTTATATGATTACTATGCCGGCGTGTTACTCGGTACTATTGATCCTGATCAACGTCAACGGGTGTTTAAGCATCTATTACAGCAGTCCAAAGAACATAAAGATGCACAGGCCAAAACCCTGATCGGTCTGGCTTATTTTCATGGCTGGTATGTACAAAAAAATGAAACCATGGCATTTCGTTACTGGTCTGAAGCAGCACAAACCCAGCATTCTCAGGCCTTGAGTCTGATTGCTGCACTATATTTTGAATCCTATCTGGTCGCACATGAACCGGAGAAAGCATTTGAACTCTATCAACATGCTTTGCAAAATGATCCTGATCATGGCTTCAGTCAGATGGGCCTGGCACTCTGTTATTTAAACGGAGTAGGTATAGCCAAAGATACGGCTAAAGCTACCCAAATGATTCAGGCAATTGCACAGCAAGAGCAACTTGTAGCACAGTCTGAAGCTGACCTGATTTATATAGTCGGACGTTTTTATAGCTTGCCTGAATATCCGCTGCCGACTCGAGAAAAGGCAATTCAATATTTGAATCAGGCGGTGACGAAAGGATCAAGTAAGGCTGCCTGGTATCTGTACCAAGCGTATTCTGGTTTTTATCCAGTCTTTGAAGTGAATGAGGAACAGGCAAAACGTTATCTGCATCAGGCAGCTCAATTGGGCGATGCACAAGCCCAGAAAGAATTAGGCTTAATGTATTTAAAAGGCAAAAAGGTGGAGCAGGATACGGCTTTAGGACTGAAATATCTGCAACAGGCCGCGAGCCAGCATAATGGTCTCGCATTAAATGCTTTAGGTGAGGCTTTGGAACACGGCATTGGTATTGAAGCTAATTTGGATCAGGCAATCCAGTGCTACCATAAAGCGGCTGCGCAGGTGAATGCCGATGCTTATAGTCATCTGGGGCGCTTATATACCAAAGGTATTGGTGTAGAACGTGATATTGCAATTGCCCGTGAATGGCTGGAAAAAGGCAGTCTATTAGGACATGAGCCTTCTATTGAACAGCTTAACAATGTAAATGCTTATCTGCATATGTAAACTTCAAAAATAAAAAACCGCTGTTAGTTAGCGGTTTTTTATTGAGCTAAATACTTAAGGCAGTTGTTTGATCGGGCTACCACCCAAAGCTTGCATTAGGGTCACATAAGCATTGTATTGGCTTTGGCGGGTTTGCACTAAAGACAGACGGGCATTCCGCGTGGTTTCCTGTGCATCCAGCAGATTTTTCAATGCTACTGCACCATTACGATAACGTACTTCAGTCAAACGCTCAGTACGTTCAGCCAGTTCAACGTTACGCTGTTGTAACGCAACCTGTTTGGTGAGTTCAGTACGATTAGACAAGGCATTCTCTACATCGGCAAAAGCTTCGTACATGGTTTGACGATACTGGATAATCGCTTTTTCATATTCCAGCTCATTCACCTGTAAATCACGTTTCATATCATTCCATTGTAGGAATGGCAGGCTGAGTCCAGCACCTAAGGTCGCCACCGGATTTTTAAGTACATCTGACAATGATGAACTGGTGCCCACGCCGGTACTTAGGCTGCCAGTCAGGCTGATCGAAGGATAATAACTGGCTTTATTGGCATCCTTGTTGGCCAAGGCTTTACGCAAACGCAATTCAGTAGCTCTCAAGTCAGGACGGCGGGAGAGAAGGCTAGCAGGCAAGCCAGCTTCAATCGACGGTAAAGCAATATTCGGTAAACGTTTCGGTTCCTGAATCGAAAGCTGTTGCACAGGCATATTCATGAGTACTGCCAGCGCCGTACGTGTTTCCACACGTTGCTGCTCAATCTGACTTAAGGTCGCTTGCTGGCTTTGGATCGCCTGTTCAGCCTGAGTTAAATCCAAACCAGACACAGCACCGGCACGATACTGGACATTGACCAGATCATAGGTACGCTGTGCAGTCGCTAGGTTTTGTTGAACCACGCTATAACGTTCATTTAGATAACCCAGCTGCCAGTACAGTTGAGCAGTCGTACCAATCAGACTTTGTGCAGTCGCTTGCAAGTCTTCTTCAGATGCCAGGGCTTCCCAGCGTGCTGCTTCAGTCTGATTGGCCAGTTTACCGAACAGATCCAGTTCATAGCTTAAGCCAGGGAAATTAACCCCAAAGCCGGATGAACTGCTGCCATCTTCCAGATCAAAGCTTCTACGCGTGGTTAACCCCGCATCACTGATACGTACACCTTGCTGGCTTTGTGTTTGTCTGGCCTGAATACGGGCTTGCTGCAAATTGATCCCGGCAACGGCCAGATCACTATTGGCTGCCAGTACGTCATTCACCAGACTATTCAATTGAGGATCTTTAAATAGAGTCCACCATTGGTCTGCCAGAATATCAGCATGGATTTGCTGGCTTACAGCTTTACTGTTTTGAAAGTTGTTAGGTACCTGTACAGCAGGTTGTTCATACGGCGTTTTCACCACGGCCGCACAGCCGACCAGTGAACTCCCGAGGAGTAGGGCACTGGCAAGTTTGGTAAGAGTATGCATATCAGATTCCTTATTCTCGAGAAAGTGCATCGACTGGATTCAAACGGGCTGCATTACGTGCCGGGATAAAGCCGAACACAATACCGATCAGGCTTGAGCAGACAAAGGCCGCGACAATTGATATGGTCGAGTATGCCATCTGGAAGGTTCCTCCAGCAAAATGGGTAATCAGCTGACCGATACCGAGTGACAGCAATACGCCTAAAATACCGCCCAGAATACAAACCAGAACAGCTTCAATCAGGAACTGTTGCAGAATGTCACTTTGGCGCGCACCCACAGCCATTCGTACCCCGATTTCCTGAGTACGTTCAGTCACGGAAACCAGCATAATATTCATTACGCCGATACCACCCACGACCAGTGAAATCACTGCAATTGCCGAGATCAGCAAGGTCATGGTTTGAGTCGTTTGCTGAATCGTTTCACGGATACTGTCTGCATTTTGCGTAAATACATCCTGCGCGCCGTGACGTTGGACCAGTAAATTCAAAATGGCATTTTCAGCAGCTGCACTCGGATATTCATCCTTAATACGCACAATGATCTGACGTACATTCGGTTGACCCAGCATACGGCTCATGACGGTAGAATAGGGTAGATAGACATTCAGGCTATCATTGTTTCCCATCATGCCTTTTTGCGCATCAATGACGCCAATCACCCGGCTTGGTACACTGCCTAAAAGCAGCACCTGACCGACAGGATTGGTGCCATCTGCAAAGAAAGTGTTTTGGGTGTTGGTATCAATCACCACATCCTGCGCCTGTTCAGTGATACTTTCCTTATCAAATGGCTGACCTGATTTAAAGGTCATACCTTTAACATAGAAGAAGTCTTCACTAACGCCGTTGACGGTAGTTGATGCTTCAATCTCTTTGAAGCGTCCAGTGACACTGCTGTTGACCGATGGGCTGACCCCATCCACATAAGGCTGTTCTGCCAGTGCATCGGCATCAGCGGGAATTAGCGTCTTGGATTGGGAGGAACGTGAATTATCCCCGAAGCCCCGGCCCTGGAACACGGTAATGGTATTGGTCCCGAGACTACTGATATTTTCCAGAATCTGCTTTTGTGAACCGTTACCCAGCGCAACGACCGAAACCACCGATGCGATCCCGATAATAATCCCGAGCATGGTCAGGAAGGTCCGCATCCGGTGCGCATTCATGGCCAATAAGGCCATACGGAAAGCTTCACCGAGACGGTCTACTGCAGAACGCCAGCTCGAGATTTTCTTCTGTTCATTTCGGACCAGATTTTTTTTCTCGAAACCATCATCAACTTCAGGCATATTCGGTTTATCTGAAATGATATTCCCGTCTGAAATCTCGATAATACGCGTCGCATTTTTTGCCACGTTATGATCATGTGTGACCAGAATAATGGTATGACCTTTGGCATTCAGCTCACGCAGAATCCGCATCACTTCAATACCGCTATTCTTATCCAGTGCACCGGTTGGTTCGTCGGCAAGAATCACGTCACCGCCATTCATCAGGGCACGGGCAATCGAAACACGCTGCTGCTGACCACCAGACAATTGACTCGGACGGTTCTGGGTTTTTTCACCCAAGCCCAAATCAGTCAGTAATTTGACAGCACGTTCGTGACGGGTATCTGAATCTGCACCGGCATAAATTGCAGGAACTTCGACATTACCTGCCGCACTTAAATCACTGAGCAGATGATAACGCTGGAAAATAAAGCCGAAATATTCACGACGTAACTGCGCTAGTTCATCAGCTTCAAGTTCGCGGGTTTCACGGCCTTTAACTTTATAGCTGCCCTTGGTCGGCTTATCCAGACAGCCCAGAATATTCATCAGGGTGGATTTACCCGAACCGGACTGACCGACAATGGCGACCAGTTCGCCCGGATAAATCTCCAGATTGACCCCTTTTAAAATCTGGACCGTGCTTTCACCCGCAGGGAATTCACGAACCAGATTCT
Source organism: Acinetobacter sp. GFQ9D191M (assembly GCF_011174875.1). Taxonomy (NCBI): domain Bacteria; kingdom Pseudomonadati; phylum Pseudomonadota; class Gammaproteobacteria; order Moraxellales; family Moraxellaceae; genus Acinetobacter; species Acinetobacter sp. GFQ9D191M. The sequence goes on along the minus strand of NZ_JAALGV010000071.1, from coordinate 4,120 downwards.
TGACCTCGAGTAGAGGTTGCTGTTGTTGATTCATGCTTACATTCTCATTGGGCCGGCGCCACCAGGACCACGGCCACTGCCGCCACGTTTAGCACCGTCATTAGAAGTATCAGAGCCATCTGCAATCACAACCTGATCACCACGTTTCAAGCCTTTGATCACTTGTGCGGTTACACGGTTATTCAGACCAATCAGGACAGGGGTTGGTTTTGCTGTTCCGTCTGCCTGCAATACACGAACCATGGCACGCTGAGCTTTGCCTTGTTCAATCAGGGCACGTTCAGCATCAGAAAGTTCTAAGCGAGGAGGACGGTCACCTTCCAGACGTTTACTATCGCCACGGGCTTGATCCTGACCTTCGCCACGTGCAGATGGGTCACCGGCGCCGCGAGAGCCTTCACCACGATTCGGACGTTGTGGACGGTTTGAACCTTGAATGGCAGCCGCTGGAACAGTCAGTACATTACGTGCTTCATCAAGAACAATATAGACTTGCGCCGTCATATCAATACGCAGCTTGCCATCTTCATTCGGTACATCAAACAGGGCGTTGTAATACACTGCAGAGCCTGAAGTTGAGCTTGAAGTATTGGTTTCGGTATTAATTGAATTTGGTGCAGGTTCAACCTGACGAAGTTTGGCGTAAATTTTCTTATCAGTATTACCCAAAGTAGTGAAGTACACTGTTTGGCCTTCCTGAACTTTCATGACATCGGCTTCGGAAATCTCAGCCTTAATCGTCATGGTATCCAGTTGTGCCAGTTTCACAATCGTTGGTGCGCTTTGATTGGCGTTTACAGTCTGACCTTCTTCAGTCACGATCGCTACGATAGTTCCATCCATGGGTGCCACGATTTGGGTATAACCGAGATCTTCTTTCGCGGTTGCCAAGGTTAAACGTGACTGCTCAATCTGTGCATTAATCGCAGTGATATCTGCCTGAGCGGTTTTGTAGCTGGCTAATGCAGATTCCAGTTCTGAACGCGAGGTTGCATCTTGGGCATACATGGCTTGCTGACGCTTATACTCGGCTTCCACCTTGGCAAGGTTGGCCTGTTTCACGGCAAGCTGTGCCATCTGGTTTTTAATGCTGGCTTCAGCAGTCTTTAAATCATTTTCCTGACGAACAGAGTCAATTCGGGCAATTAACTGGCCTTGTTTGACCTGATCGCCGAGTTGCACATACATTTTTTTAACCTGACCCGAAACCTGGGCACCGACACTGACCATTTTGGTGGCTTCAAGTACACCAGTTGCTAGTACCGAATTTTCAATATCCCCTTGGGTCACTTCAGCTGTAATGTATTGTGGCTGCTGCTCTTTTGGTTTCAGAAAATACCAGGCAGTGACTGCCATCAGGATGGCAATTACAATCGCCATAATGAGTTTCGTAGGTTTTATTTTTGGCATATGGATTCAGATTCGGGTCGTAGGATAACAGTTGATTATAAAAGCGAAATTAGGATAAAACGTGAATTTTTTTTATTTAAAATGAGAACTATTTTCCACTGCCTGGTTTAAAAAAGCATATAAGATAAAACCTGATTTTATATAAAGGATTCATTGACCTACTCATATTGGAATCATCTTTTTTAGGTGAAATTTTATACGATTTAGCTATCCAAAAAATATTGATCATATGATGAATCAATTAAATCTTCATGGGAGTATAAAGTACTTCTCAGATAGACTGCATGCAAAAACCTGGCCACTAAACTGCTGGTAAAAATACGCCATAATGCTGCTCAATATCATGGAAGTTTTTAATGATATTTGTTGTAAAAATAATTCTGCGCTAAAGCCAACCTCTTTTATTTTTTAATCTAATTTTTCGAATGATATGTTCTATTAAAATTTAAAAAATCTATGTTTTACATATAGATTTAAGCAAATAAAGTTTGTAATATTTAATTCCATAAAAAAAATATGGGTTTATTTATTAAGAGAATATGCTCATTTAATGAGCGGAAAAATAATACGACTTTACTAAGAAAATTGATGAGGTTCATAGATGGAATGGAATGAAAGTTACAATATTGGAATTGAGGTGATTGATCATCAACATCGCCAGATTCTGGACTATATAAATGCTTTAGAGCAGGTCAAAAGTACCGGAGATCGCGATAAAATCCGGGAGGTTTTAGATGATTTGATCGACTATACTCAGTCACATTTCAGCTTTGAAGAAAACCTGCTGGAACAGGTGAGTTATCAATATTTGCCTTCACATCGCGGCATACATGAATTATTTGTCAAAAAATTAAATGATTATCGTCTGAAGTTTGAGCAAGGTCAGTCCATTGAAAAAGATTTATATCGTCTTCTATCCAAATGGCTCATCAACCATATTCAGCACGATGATCAGGATTATGTCGAAGCAGTACGGGACAATATGCTGAGCTACCTGCGAACGCAGGAGAAGAAAAAAGGTAAAGGCTGGTTTGCGCGTTTCTTTAGTTAGGCACTCGAGGATGCAAACAAGCTTTGACCGCACATTTCAGCAATGGCCTGCAAGATCAGATGTTCAGGGTTCTCTCTGGACATCCCTTTGATTGCAGCATCGATCCGGATCAAAAGCTGAGGCCAGCTTAAAAAGCGCTGTGGACTTAAACGACGCAAGGCTTGCTGATATAAGCTCACTTTAGTCTTCCAGATACCGATTTGTAAGGCATTTTGTGGCTGTTCAAATAATTGCATCAATAGACGCATTTCTTTGCTGATACTCCACAAAATCAGGCTCATCGGTTCACCTGAGGCAATCAGATACTGAAAGATCTTAATTGATTGTGCCAAATTCCCATTGAGCAAGGCATCACTCAGATCATAGGTGCTGTAACGGGACTGATCCTGCAAGCAGGCATATAGATGGTCAATCTGGATAATATCTACTTCAGCAAAGGTATCTGCGACGCGCATCAGGCTATTTTTGGCTGCCAGCAAATTGTGCTCATGATGCTGCTCTAGCCATTGCCAGGCGTCATTGGCCAGCTTAATTCCCAGTTTTTCCGCTTCAATTCCGAGGATCTGTTGACGATCTTTTGGGTAGTTGGCCACTAGCGATACATTTACGCCATTGGCATCAATGGTCTGGAAAAAGCTGGATTTCAGGCTGCTGGCATCCTGCTTCGGCATGACCACCAAGAGCAGATTATCACTGTCCTGTTGGAGATAGCTTTTTAATAGTTTGAGACCGCTGGCATCCGGTTTGATATTGCCATGCACTTCAATTGCCAGTTGGCTAGAAAATAATGACAGGCTGTTTAAAGCATTAAAGACATTTTTCCAGTCAGAGGCAGAGCTAATATCATAACGCTGGCGTTCAACTTCACGGTTTTGCCAGCTGCTACGGAAAGCATCTACCAGATTCTGTTCCAGTAAAGGCTCCTGACCATGCAACACCCAGGCACCGCGAGCTTCATTGACACGTTTTAATGCCTGGAGGTAGTCAAGTTTCATTGGGTCGTCTTATTGGGCTGGTTGAGTCGAAGTTTCTGGTTTTGCCAATGGCAAACGATTCGATGAAATTTGACGCGCAATTTGCTGTGCAATGTCATCAATAATGACTTGGTTTAAATATTTTTGTTCCTGGTCATCAGTGTTGACGGTTTCAATATCATATTGATAGGTACGAGTTGCTACCACAGTACGTGGTTCAGTCACCGGATTGCCTTGTGCATCTTCGATTCGGAAAGTCACATTCAGACGCAATAAGGTTTCCACCAGTTTGCCATTCAATTCTAAACGGCGAGGGGTGTAATCTAGGACACGTAAGACATAAGCATCAGGTGCATTACTCAGCTGTACTCCAGCAGCACCCAGGTAAACAGCCAGTTTTTCCTGAAGATCTTCAGTATTGTCAGGCAGGGCCAGACTCATGACTGAGTAAGCTACAGGTGCGGAACTCGGATTGGTTCCTTTTAAATGAAAGCCACAGCCGACGAGGCCTGCACTGAGACCACAAGTTAAAACAATTGCTGCTAAACGTTTGCCCAAATGCATGCGCTGTCCTCTGTTTTCCATCGGGAAATAATTTGAAATCCTGAATCGGATTGTAAAGTCAAAGCCCGTTGACTGGCAACGGGCTTTGTTTGGAATTGTTTTGGCTCTAGACTAGCAAAAT
>NZ_JAALGV010000070.1:0-2529 GCF_011174875.1 Acinetobacter sp. GFQ9D191M | reverse complement strand
CTATGTAAATAAATACTTTAGTCCTCAAAATTTTTAAAAACAAAAGCGACTATATGCAGAAGAAATGGAAGATCTAAAAATCCAAGAATTGCATGCGGCTTTTACAAAAAAAATTGAGACCGAAGCGCAGCAAGAGTTTTCCCAAAAAAGAGCAATACAGCTCGAAAACGACCGAAAAGATCGTGAATCTAGAGAACAACGCTATGCACAAGAACGAGAGCAACAAGAACAACGCTATGCACAAGAACGAGAGCAACAAGAACATTTGGCATTTGTAAGACGCCAAGAACAAGAAAAACAGCAGAGAAATGAGCCTAAAAAGCCAGAAAATGACAATAACCATGACTACACGCCTTAGAAATCCCATTTAAGCGCAAAAAAACGGGGGTTTTAGCGACTTTTGATAGAAATACAGTAAAACTATAGTTGATAAAAATAAAATCGCTTAGAACGCAAATGAGAGCCTTTTAGCGAGTATCTACGAGCGACACAACGAAAGTTTGCTTATTCCCCCTCTGAAAAACCGTTTTTTATTGAATTACTGGGGACAGTGATTAGCGAGTGTCTACGAGCGAAGTATTGATGCTTTTGCTCGTCAAAAAGCATGAGCATAGCGAATGCATTATTCATGTTTTGCTTTTTGAATCCTTGATCATATATGCAAAAAACTGCCCCCCACGAAGCGAGTGAAACGAGCTTCAATAGAGTACGAGCTTTAGCGAGTACCAAGGGCAGTTTTAATAACTCACTTTGGAAATAAATTCCCTTTTATTCTTTTAAAAAGCTTTTAAAAGCTTTTAGACCCCCCTATAAACCACGCCTAGCAATGCTTTCAGACTTTAAAAAACTACTTTTACCGGACATTAAACTACAAATGCCGGACAAAATGGACTTAAAAAACTACTTTTACCGGACATAGAAACTACTTTTACCGGACATTAAACTACAAGAAAAAGTTTGTAGTTTTGTTAAAAAACTACAAAAATAGTAGTCAAAAAATAAACGACAATGTATGTTTAAGCTACATAAATACCAATGTAGTTAGTTAGTTTTTTGGGGTTGTAGTTATATGGACGAAAATAAAAAAACATATCCTCTGAGCTGGGTTGTTATGCAAAACAATGTTCAAGAATGCTTTAAGAGTATGAACATTGATGAAAAACGAATGTTAATACTTGCTAGCCCAATTGCTAGAACCACTGATGCAACTGAAAAAGACCGAATTATGATTACGGCAGAAGAGTTTGCTAGAGAATGTGGCATTAAAACGCATTCCGCATATACGCAGTTAGAACTAGCCAGCAAGAATCTACTTAAAAGAAATTTCTCTTATAACAATGAAAGAGGAAAAAAGGTGCTGTCGAATTGGGTGATTGATTGCACTTATGAAGACGGAGGGATAGCTATACGTTTCCCTGAAATCGTTCTACTGATGTTAAAAGAGTTTGATAAATTAAACCCTTATACAAAATATAAAAAAGATATCGTACTAAGTTTGAAAAAAGATTACTCATTCGATCTTTATCATTTAGCTAAAAAGCATCAAGCAATGGGACAATTTGAAATGTCCTTAGAACATATAAAAAATGAGCTGGGTTTGCCCAAATCTTATGACAAACTCTGTAATTTAAAAGACCGAGTAATGAAGCCTTCATTAAATGAGATTACAACTAATACAGATATTGAACTCACTTATGAAAATGTAAAAAAAGGGCGTTCAGTAGTTGGCTTTAAATTTATAGTGAAAGAAAAACCTAAGCCAAAATTAATAGCGCCTCAGCGAGATCAAAGAACTATAGATATGTTCTGCAATTTATCTGATGCTCAAATTAACAAGTACAGCACTATTTTATCTAAACTTTCTGAGCTATCAGACCTCAGTAATTTCCCAGACTACCCGACATTTGCCCTCTGGATTAGTGGCATCTTACGAGATCCGAAAAGTGTAAGAGAGGAAACAACAAAACGGATTTTTAAAGCTCTTCATAGCAAGACGGATTTTAAACCATGAGAACTAAGGCTGAATTAGATGCAATGAGTCATCAAGAACTCAAAGATTATGAGCAAAGTTTACTTGCTCTGTGGACACCAAGAATGGCTATTGAAAGTGACATTGAAAGGTTAAGCACTCATCACAGCGAATTATTAGAGGTTTTTAATCAATTAAAGAATCCGGATGCACCTAAAAATTCACGTTTAAAAGATTCAATCTTGTCTCTGAAATATAAAATCGAATCGCTTGAAGGTAAGTTGAGTGATCTTATTCAAGATAATCGCTTAAATTCTGCAGATTGAATTATTCAGTTTATTTAATCAAAATCGTGGAACATTGATTAAAGACTAGGCGTGGAACGTGAAAAGTAATAAAAAAAGCCCAGTCATTGACGACTGGGCTAGAAAATTGAAACTACAGCGTTGAATTTTCACGAGAATTATAACAAATTTCGTATAAGGTGTATTATGTTAATTTTAGATAAACTATAGAATCCATTAGTTTTTAAACCAATAAATTAAATATTTTATGGAACT
>NZ_JAALGV010000007.1:0-5827 GCF_011174875.1 Acinetobacter sp. GFQ9D191M | reverse complement strand
ATAAATACTTTAGTCCTCAAAATGGTGAAAAACAAAAGCGACTATATGCAGAAGAAATGGAAGATCTAAAAATCCAAGAATTGCATACGGCTTTTACAAAAAAAATTGAGACCGAAGCGCAGCAAGAGTTTTCCCAAAAAAGAGCAATACAGCTCGAAAACGACCGAAAAGATCGTGAATCTAGAGAACAGCAGTTACGTAAAGAACGAGAGCAACAAGAACAACGCTATGCACAAGAACGAGAGCAACAAGAACATTTGGCATTTTTAAGACGCCAAGAACAAGAAAAACAGCAGAGAAATGAGCCTAAAAAGCCAGAAAATGACAATAACCATGACTACACGCCTTAGCAATCCCATTTAAGCGCAAAAAAACGTGGGTTTTAGCGACTTTTGATAGAAATACAGTAAAACTATAGTTGATAAAAATAAAATCGCTTAAAACGCAAATGAGAGCCTTTTAGCGAGTGTCTACGAGTGACACAACGAAAGGTTGCTTATTCCCCCTCTGAAAAACCGTTTTTTATTGAATTACTGGGGACAGTGATTAGCGAGTGTCTACGAGCGAAGTATTGATGCTTTTGCTCGTCAAAAAGCATGAGCATAGCGAATGCATTATTCATGTTTTGCTTTTTGAATCCTTGATCATATATGCAAAAAACTGCCCCCACGAAGCGAGTGAAACGAGCTTCAATAGAGTACGAGCTTTAGCGAGTACCAAGGGCAGTTTTAATAACTCACTTTGGAAATAAATTCCCTTTTATTCTTTTAAAAAGCTTTTAAAAGCTTTTAGACCCTCTGAAAACCTTATGCAGCAATAGTTTCAAGCGTTAAAAGGGTACAAATAGCATGATAAAGGGTACAAATAGCATGATTTTATCGTTTAAAAGGGTACAAATAGCATGATTAAAGGGTACAAATAGCATGATAAAGGGTACAAATAAATTATTGTACCCTTATGTTTATTGGTGTACATTGTTTTCTCATAAGGGTACAAAAATCATGTTCATTTTTTATAAGGTTTGATATCTGAATGAATAAAGAAAATAGTTATGATAAATCTTATCCAGTAACAACAATGGCTATTCAAAACAAAGTTACTGAATGCTTTAAAAGCATGTCTGTAGATGAAAAAAGAATTTTAATTATGGCTTCTCCGATTGCTAGAAATGTCGATGCAAGTGAACAAGATCAAATCTTAATATCTGCTCAACAATTTGCTGATGACTGTGGTATCAAAGTCAATTCTGCTTATAAACAAATTGAAAATGCGTCAAAAAAACTAGTAGATCGGTCCTTTTCATACGTTAATGATAGGGGGAAAAAGGTCTACTCTAACTGGGTAATTGATGCTACTTATGAAGATGCAGGGATATCTTTAAGGTTTACATCTATTGTTTTGGTGATGTTGAAAATTTTAGATAAATACAATCCATACACTCGTTATAAAAAAGATGTAGTTCTAAAATTAAAAAAAGACTACTCAATAGACTTTTACCATTTAGCGAAAAAAAATCAGGCAAAAAATGGCTTTGAATTAACGCTAGATGAAATGTTTACAGAGTTTGGTTTACCAGAATCTTATAGAGATTTGAGGAACTTAAAACGAAGAGTTTTGAAGAGCTCATTAGATGAAATTAATGAATTTACCGATGTAACAGTTGACTATAGTCCAGTTAAAAAAGGACGTTCTGTTGTCGGCTTTAAGTTCACTGTGAAAGAAAAATCTAAGCCAAAATTAATAGCTCCTGAGCGAGATCCAAAAACAATAGATATGTTCTGCAACCTGTCTGATGCTCAAATTAACAAGTACAGTGCTATTTTATCTAAACTTTCTGAGCTATCAGACCTAAGTAACTTCCAGGACTATCCTAGTTTTGCCCTTTGGATTAGTGGCATCTTACGAGATCCGAAAAGTGTAAGAGAGGAAACAGCAAAGCGGATTTTTAAAGCTCTTCATAGCAAGACGGATTTTAAACCATGAAAACTAGAGCTGAATTAGATGCAATGAGCCATCAAGAACTCAAAGACTATGAGCAAATTTTACTTGCTCTGTGGACACCAAGAATGGCTATTGAAAGTGACATTGAAAGGTTAAGCACTAATCGCAACGAATTATTAGAAATTTTTAATCAATTAAAAAATCCTGATGCTCCTGAAAATGAGCGTTTAAAAAATTCTATTTTATCGCTCAAATATAAGATTAAAGATTTAGAAGATAAATTGGATGATCTTATTCAAGATAATCGCTTAAATCGTGCAGATTGAATTATTCAGTTTATTTAATTAAAACCGTGAAACATTGATCAAAGAATAGGCGTGGAACGTGAAAAATCATAAAAAAAGCCCAATCGGGCGTGATTGGGCTATAAACTAGAAACTACAGCATTGATTTCTATAGATAATTATAACGCATTTCGTATAAGGTGTATTATGTTAATTTTAGATATTATTAAGAGTAACACTAACTTTGAGGCTTGGTTAATTCATTTAATCTACTTAAAGCAGGACCATAACTAGGCGCTCTTCTATACCAAAAAATTGCTTTTTGGATATCTTTCTCAGTTCCACAACCATCTTCGTATCTTGTTCCAACTAGATAATTAGCTTCTTGATATCCCTTCTCTGCTACTTTTTCTAGCCAATATAATGATTTCACATAATCTTGTTCAGGGTAAATACCATAGCTATACATATTACTTAGCATCTTTTGGGACTCTATTAAATTTTTTTCCGCATTCGTCACAAGAGTTTTATATAAATATTCTAAAAATTTAATTTGGTGATCTTTACTATCAAAAAAGATGGCATCTTGTGTTGAGGTTAAAGATAACAATAAGTTATATGCTGCCATATGATAACTATTAAGAGCTTCAACATACCAATAAGCACTTTTTTGACAACTTTCATCTGTTGAATCAAGATTCTTATAGTAGTTAGCAAGAATATACTGTGCTTCATTTTTTAAATTATAAGTGTCTGTTCCACAATCTATATCTTTTACATTAGTGGCAGCTTTCAAGTACCAATACAGAGATTTCTCAATATTTTTCTCAACTTTCATACCGCTAAAATACATTTCGCCTAACAAAAATTGAGAGAATAGCGATTCTGAATTTGCTTTTTCAGTCAGACTCGCTACAAATTTATTAGCATCATGAGCCGTAAGTTTGTGCTCAATAAAATACTGAAAGAAAGATAATATATTTTGTTGAGGAATTTCACTTTTATAGGAATTACAAAGACTTGAAAATATTTCCAAGGATTTATCGTAATTAATTGGAATAGCTTCTCCTAAACAATACATTGAAGCTAATCGAGCTTTTGCTTCTTTATGACCTTGTACGGCAGCCAAACTATAGAATTGAAATGCTTTTTTAGGATCCTTATTTTTTCCTGTATTGTACTGTTCTCCTAATCTAAAGTTAGTGTATTTATCATTTTTAGAATTCTCAGTAGATCCTTTAGTATTAAGTGAATAGGTCCATTTCCAAATGATATAAATGACTATTCCTATTACAGCTCCCCAAATTAAAATCAAAATTATCCCCTATTTTTTAAACGTTATAGCAATCATTTAAATAACAAATTATATAGCTTTCTAAATGGCCTTTATTCCCTTTATAAACCTGAAAACTTTCATTTTTTAGTAATAAAAAGAAGCTTTTCCAATTTTTAGATTCTTCAATAGCAGTACTACACTGAGGATCAATATCACGAACAAGATCTAATAGACTTAGCAGCAATATTCGTAGACTTTTGATCATTTGATTTACATTTCTTGGATAAAAGTCAGCATGACCCACAACTGGCTCAGGTATTCGCATAATACTATCGTGATGACCAATACGATTTCTAAATGATTTAATTCTATTTAAGGTTTCTAAAATATTCTTTAAATGGTTTAAGTCAAAACCTTTCGTTGAGTGTGGAAATATTTCTCTTAGATATGGTGTTACTAAGCTCCCTTGTCTCAACCATTCCAAACGTTTTAGAAGGCTAACCCAAAAGCCAAAACTCACTGATGCAACTAAATCATCATGAGTGAAAGAAGTTCTTCCCTTTTCAATATATTCACAAATGATTTTTATAAAATTTTGTCTATCTTTTTTACTCAATTGAAACGATGAGTGTAGATTATAATTTCTAGCATCAGGATAAAAATCATTTCCCGCTTGCTGGGCAATTGCCATATCTCGTTGAAGCTGACTTATTAAATTTGCTTGTTGGTGGCTGCCTACAATCCAATCATCCTGATTTGGATAACAGTTTAAAGAAGCCATTGCTCGATGAATTTTGCTACGAAATATGACTTCAAAATCACATAAAATCAGAAATGCTTCTGCAGCTAAATCCTGATGCCACTGATAGACTCCCTGAATATCACTTTCAGAATTGACATTAAAAAAAGTTTGATAGGTCTGTTTTCTAGGTATTGGAATAAGTAATGACATTAAGGTAAATGATTGCATTCAATTCGAAATTGCGTTAAATTGTACACGTTAAGTCTTATTAATTACGGTTGATAGGACAAAAAAATTGAGTAAAAAGCCCGCTTAATAGTGGGCTTTTTGCTGTCTGTAGGTATGCCTTTAGCATAAAATCTCTTATGCGAAATTTAGGTGTTATTCCATATAACGCCATTAAAAAGATCTTTATCTTTCTGCCTATTTTCTTCAGTCTTACTTTCCGTGCTTAAAAACTTTTCAAAATCGGTTAGTTGACCCTTAAAAGATTCATCATTTTTCAGTTTGTTTAGAACCCAAGCTCCCAGTAGAATTTTACGTCTAGTATCATCTTTTCTTTGTCGATCAGAATTTTTCTTTTTTTCACGAGCAGCAATAGCTTGTTTTTGTGCTTTTAGTTGTCTTAATCGTTCTTCTTGCTTTGCAATTTTTTGCTCTAAAGTTTCAACACTCATACCATCACCATCTCAAGGAATCCCCCTCAAGCATAGGTCTGTTTGAATTGAAATTCAAGACAGCCCATGCTATCGTGGTTTTCCCGAAGGGCGCACTTAGCCATTGGATTTCATCCAATGGTGCGACAAGGGGTAAATCCCCTTTGTAATCCCCAGACCAACATATTCATGTTGGTAATTTCGATAAATCGAAATAAAGAGCAAAAGCAAAATGGCGATATATCATTTTTCAGTTAAAACGATTAGTAGAGGTAATGGACGATCAGCCGTTGCTTGTGCTGCATATCGTTCAGGTGAAAAATTGGTATGCAATTTCTATGGAAAAGAACAAGACTACACAAAAAAAACTGGTGTCGAATTTACAGAAATCTATGCGCCCGAAAATACAAATACCGAGTTACTCAATCGTCAGACACTTTGGAACAAAGTCGAAAAAGCCGAACGAAGAAAAGATGCATTACTTGCAAGAGAATTTGAAATTGCATTTCCAGGTGAATTAAACGCTGAACAGCGTAAAAATATGCTCAATGAACTTTGCCAAAACCTCGTTAAAAAATATGGTGTCATCGTTGACGCTGCTATTCATGCACCGCATACAGACAGTGGAAGTGATGAACGCAACTACCATGCACACATCATGTTCACCACCCGAAGTATTAATGAGCATGGTGACTTTTCAGCAAAAAAATATAGGGACTTCAGTCGTGACAATGGCACAGAAACTGTAAGCCACTGGAGAGAATCATTTGCAGAATTATGCAATCACCACCTGAAACAAAATGGATTTGATGAACGTGTCGATCACAGAAGTTATGAAGACCAGGAAAGTGACCTAGAAGCAACTCAGCACGAAGGTCCTCAAGCGACATACCTCCGGAGACGAGGAATATTTACAGAAATTAGTCTG
>NZ_JAALGV010000069.1:0-5611 GCF_011174875.1 Acinetobacter sp. GFQ9D191M | reverse complement strand
TAATCTCTTAATGATCTTCTTGCTACTTCGTCAGTAGCAAGCTAGGTCGGCTATATTACTCTCTATCTCTAGAAAGTCAACCAGTAATGAAAATTATTTTTAAACTTTCTTTCTAAAACCTAACTCAACCATTTCATGCTAAGTTACTGTTTTATCAGAAGTTTTAATCTTCATCACCGCCGATGGATGTGCATTATAGACCAATCCCAAACAAGCGCAACCCCTATTTTTAAGAAAATACTTCAGTTGATTATTATTTCTACAAAAATGCCGATTTTCCCTTTTTTTTGAGCATTAAAGGTACAGAATTGGCCAATGTACTTAATAATTTCTCTTTTTTATTGTGTTCCTGAAAGCGCAAGGAGCGGCAATCTATATATTCACAATAGCCCCCTTCTCCATACTCAGTCTTGCCATTAATTCTGACTTCGTAATTAAAGCTTCCAACATAACCCGCAGCCAGACCAAATTTGAAATCTCCCCGGCTTTGTCCCTGCAACCAGATCTGTGTTCCTTTGCCATCTTCATAGCACCATTCAAACTCACGCGGCAGATACATCTTTTGCCCATTTGGGGTAGTCACACTCGGATAAACCCGATGCACCTTGAAATAGACTTTTTGATCGAACATTTGACTGGTCATATTTTTCAGGTCACGCAGATAAATTCGTGACTGAACAATGCTGTTCAGACTATCCCGAATTTGTGCCAGTAATAATTGCCGTCCTTCACTCAGGTTAATAATCTGATAAGTCAGAAAGGCTAAAGGTAAATAGGGAAAATTAAAGCTTCGTGCAAATTCAAAACTACCTAAACTCTCGATGAGATATTTCTGATCTTTATAATGTAAGGTACCCTGACAATAACAGAGCAAAGACCAATGATCAGCCAGTGCAAAGCGCATTTGGGTGAAGTGTGAAATCAGATTGGTCGTATGGATGCTGAGATCAAAGCTCAGTTCAGAATCAAAACGCTGTAAACGAAAATGTGGAAAGTCGCCCGTCAGTTTTTCACGATCCAGAAACTGAAACAGGCCATACTGAAACTTGCAATCCTTTTTGATTGAATAGCAATTTAATTGTCCCACCATATGCGGACTGGTACTACAGATTACTGTGGCTGTATCCAGTGCATTGGTTTGAATAGCACTCGGGTTTGCCAACATCGGTGCATTAGGCTGACCAATAATACTCAGAAAATTAAGATAATGAAGTGGCGCAGGCAGATCAGGAAGTGTCAGGCCCTGATGAATAATTTTATATTTCTGGTTTGGCCCATGATAGGCAAGATTATGCTGGGAAACAGCAGGAGTCTGATTCAGCTGTTTCGAACGATCTAGAAAATCTTGAAGAAACTGCATCTCAAACTCCTTATTTTTATATTGTTATAAGGTACTCTGTCTTTTTGCCATAAAGGTCGTAAGAAAACCAGACAAAGCATAGATGACAGAGATCACGAGAATCCCTACCGGAATATTATAAGTCATCGCTGCAAAGATAAACACCGCGATCGGCAACACGAAAAACGGTACCCGTCTACGCTCTACGGTTTTAAATGAATAGTATTTGATATTAGAAATCATCAATAAGCCAACGATTACAATAATTGCAGCATTAATGATTTGTACAGTAAAATCACGAATATCAAACACAGCTGGGAAGTCCAATCCTACCCAGACCAGTGAAATAATAATGACGGCTGCTAATGGACTCGCAACGCCAATAAAGTAGCGTTTGTCCACTACGCCAATCTGAACGTTAAAGCGGGCTAGACGGAAAGCTGCACAAGCCGTATAGACAAAACAAGCCGCCAGACCGATACGGCCTAAATCACTTAATCCCCAGCTATACATCAAAATAGCCGGTGCCACCCCAAATGCCAGCATATCGGATAGTGAGTCAAACTGTTCACCGAATGGACTTTGTGCCCCAATCGCACGTGCCACACGACCATCCAGACCATCAAATAAAGCTGCCAAGAAAATGGCATAAATAGCTTGCTGAAATTCGCCATTCATACTGGCAATAATCGAGTAAAAGCCTGATAACAACGCAGCGGTTGTAATCAGGTTAGGCCACAGATAGATACCTCGACGCTTAACTCTTTGTCCTTCCTGGGTATGCTCTACCTCTTCCACCTCAAAGGTGATGCCATCAAATGGCAAATCTTTGGAAGATTCGTGTTCCGGCTTATTTGTACTTGTCATTCTTGTCGATCCTAACTATGACCCGATCTTTAAAATATTATTCGCCTACTAACCAACGAACTGCAGCATGACCGCCATTTTCCTGCATACGTAAATGCGGGAATAACCATTGCAGCGCTTCGTCTGCATCTTCAGAGAACTTCCAAGGTGGGTTAATCACCAGTAAACCACAGCCATTTAAACCCATTGGCGTATCATCTGGCCATACACAGATTTCACATACCAACTGACGGCGAATCCCGGTCTTGAACATTTTCTTCTCGAAACGTTCAATCATGGCACGGTCTTTAATTGGATACCAAACTGCAAATACGCCTGTCGGCCATTTTTTATAAGCAGCAACCAGTAATTCAACCAGTTGCGGGAAGTCTTTACGCTCCAGCTCATACGGCGGATCGATCATCACCAGACCACGTTTTTCTTTCGGTGGAATGACTGCGAGCAAGCCTTCATATGCATCACGTTCATGCAAACCGGCGCGTTTGTCAAAAATGTTATGACGTAACTGCTGGAAGACATCACGCTGCATTTCAAAAATGGTGGCCTTGTCAATTTCACGCATGCCTTCCAGTGCAAACCATGGTGAACCCGGATATGCACCTTTACCAAAGTTTTCACGCATTTTCTCAACAATTTTTAAATATTGTTGTACACCTTCTGGCGCATTACGCTTGACCGAATCATCCAGCTTAATCAGACGATGAATACCGTTTAAAAACTCACCTGATTTTTGCGCTTCGGCAGTCGACAAATCATATTTACCTGCACCACCATGTGTATCTACATAGCGATATGGTTTATCTTTTGCATTGAGTCGAGTCAATAATTGAAGCAACAATACATGCTTCATGACATCGGCAAAGTTGCCAGCATGGTAATGGTGACGGTAATTCATGTTTCATTAATTCCTAATATCAACCGCTATTTTAACATGAAAAATAGTTTCGTTCAGACCCGATTCTTACATAGAATAGCGCGACCCCAATTTACCCTTCTAGGTGAGTTTCTATGGAAGCAGTTCAACTCCCGGCAACCTGGCCAGTTGATCAGATTATTGATGATCTAGATCAGCATGGTTTTAGCATGATCGACAATGCTTATGCCCCATCCTATGTTGAACAGCTGATTGCTGAATGTACCAGTAATCTGGAACGCTTTCGTGATGCAGCCATTCAGAATGGCGTAGTCAGCAATATCCGCAGTGATCACATTCTCTGGCTCAATGAAGATCTGGAAATTTCTAACCAGCATGTGCAAACCTTACAGGCTTTAGGTCATGAGCTGAACCGCGCTTTCTTCCTCGGCATTAAAGATGTGGAAGCCCATTTTGCCTGCTATAACGCGGGCGAGTTCTATGCCCTGCATCGCGATAATCCCCAAGGTAAAAATGGCCGGATGATTTCTGCGGTTTATTATCTGCATGATGATTGGCAAGATAACTGGGGCGGCGAACTACATCTGCAGGATAAAAATGATCAATGGCATATTATCCAGCCTAAACCAAACCGTATTGCCTTCTTCCAAAGTGATTTAATGCATGAAGTTTTAAAAGCCAAACATCAACGTTTATCAATCACCGCTTGGTTAAGAAGTGATACCTGTTTGCTCTAATCCTTTTTCCACGCTTTAAATTTCAATTTTCAGCCTCATATAGCAATCATTGAGATATGAGGACTGCGTTCATGCGACCAACCCCCAAAGAGATCATTGCACGCATTGGTGAAACAGATCAGCTGTTTTTAAATGGCAATACGCCTGAGCTGGCGCTTGAACGGGCGGATCTTCGTCTGCAATTGGTGAC
The DNA here is from genome assembly GCF_011174875.1 of Acinetobacter sp. GFQ9D191M. Classification (NCBI taxonomy): domain Bacteria; kingdom Pseudomonadati; phylum Pseudomonadota; class Gammaproteobacteria; order Moraxellales; family Moraxellaceae; genus Acinetobacter; species Acinetobacter sp. GFQ9D191M. The sequence continues at coordinate 1,604 of NZ_JAALGV010000069.1, read as the reverse complement.
TATTAGCCAGTTACGTCAAGAGCAGGTGCATTTCCTGCAAGAAGCGATTGTTCTGCTGGAGCAAGGCCGGATTGAATTTGAAGAAATGCCACTGGATTTGTATATCAATCTTTCTTTACACCTGGCCAAGGCCTATATGATCTACTTTGAGCTGACCAAAGAAGATCATTATGCGCTTATTACCCAGCAGATTCTAAAACCAATGACCAATTATGAGCATGCGGATATTTATTTCTTCCTGGCTTATGCATCTGCCAGTAAGAAAGAGCCTGCCATGACTCGTCACTGGCTAAATAAATACAGTAAAACGGCCCAGTTTGACCATGAACTGGTAGGCCAGCATCCGGCATTTGATGAATATCGTCAACTGGAATGGTTTATCCAGATTCTGCGTAGCCGTATGCATTAGAACAACGAAATCTGTTCTTATAAAAATGCCTCACATTGATGAGGCATTTTTTATGAATTAATTTAATTGACTCAAGCCAGACGGCGTCGATCTGCATCCAAATGCAATTGCTGATTCAGTTCATCAATCCAGATTGCCCAGTCATCATCCTGTACCAGATGGCTAATTAGCAACGAACGCTGCGCTTTATTCCAGAAAGGTGCTTCATGCAGTGACATATGAGCAGGTAGCTGATGAGTACGCACATAAAGCTCAATTGCCGCCGGGCTATTAGCCAGGCCGAGTTGAGAAAATAACATTTCTAAGGATGGTTGGTTCTTCCCGAGCATATGCCCTCCTTATATCAGATATATTGTAGTTATTTATAGGACTAACTTATAAGATAAGACAAAAAAAACCTAGTCAAAGGACTAGGTTTTGTTGTGTCTTTTTGTATAAAGAACCCTTAAGTGTTTTCAGGACCTTCTTTATCACTTTCGACATGTAAAAGCTGGTTCAATTTATCAATGATTACGATCCATTCATCATCCTGATGCCAGTGTTCGCGAAGAAAAGCACTTTGCCCCTCATTCCAGAAATCTGCATCCGGCAAAATCACGTCTGATGGTAACTGATGATTTTTGGTAAATTCATCAATTGATGCTTCATCAGCAGGCAGGCCTAATTGCTCAAATAATAATTCTAAAGTCACTTGCTGTTCTAATACCATTCGCTCACTCCATCATAAAATAATCAGTTCATTGATTTGAAAATATTATTGATGCTTAGAAGAAGGTAGATCACAAGAACCACTTCCTTCTGCCTCAATATGCAATTGCTCATTGAGTACATCTACAAAAATTGCCCAGTCATCATCTTCTTTCCAGTGGCCAATCAAAAAATCATGCTGGTTCTTAGTCCAGAAAGGAGCTTTATGTAAGGGGACATCCATCCCAATCTGGTGGGTTTTGATAAATTCATCGATTGCTTCCGGGCTTGAATCCAAGCCGAGTTGCTCAAAAAAAAGTTCCATGGTAGGTCGCTGCTCTAACATCTCAGTACCTCCTCTTTTGTTGATGATTCTTCTTATTAAACTAGATGAGCTACTCGCAAAGTTCAGTTGTCCCTCCTTCACAAGATGTTATTTTTTGTTCTTTAATTTTTTGGAAATAGCAATAAAAAAGCACCCCAAATGGAGTAATGCCAGTCAGTTAAG
>NZ_JAALGV010000068.1:0-69448 GCF_011174875.1 Acinetobacter sp. GFQ9D191M | reverse complement strand
CACGCTTTAAATCAGGCCAGGTCATTGAGGTGGGCTGCATGGCCCATGCACGTCGTAAATTCCATGAACTGCACGTAACTGGGAAAAGTCAGGTCGCTGAACAGGCATTAGTGCTGATTCAGAAACTGTATGCGATAGAAGCAGAGCTCAGGAAAAAGACCGATGGTACAGCGGAAGACCGCCGCGAATACCGACAACAGCATAGTCAACCAGTGATGCAACAACTATATGAATGGCTCAACCAACATCATCTGACAGTGCCATCGAGTTCTCCCACCGCCAAGGCCATCAATTACACTCTGAAGCGTTGGCCAGCTTTAAGCCGCTATCTGGATGATGGCAATCTACCGATATGCAACAATTGGGTCGAGAATCAGATGCGTCCCTGGGCGTTGGGGCGCAAGAACTGGCTGTTTGCAGGTTCGCTGCGCAGTGGTCAGCGAGCGGCAAACATCATGACGTTAATCCAGTCAGCAAAGCTGAATGGCTTGGATCCGTATGCCTATTTAAGTGATGTGCTGAAAAGGCTGCCGACACATAAAGTGACCCAAATTGAAGAATTACTGCCACACTGCTGGAAACCTAAATCGAATTAAAAAATAGGTATGGGATTCAGCGGACGCTTACAATTAAAGTAAAAATAATGAAATTCTAATTTTCAAATAACTTTATGAATAAACTTACTGACACTTGAAATTCTTCTTTTACTTTTGAAAGATGAATAGCACTGCTATGCAAGGTAACAAAAATCTTCTGTTAGCTTGATGATACTTCCCTGTATCACAAGCCAACGGCGACATCCATGTCGCCTCATACAAATTCAATTTGGGTGCGTAGTTCTATTTCGATAAAATGATAAGCATAGCTTTAAATCAATTCTAATTCACAATCTAAAAGTTCAGCATTTCCCCTCAATTTCAAACTGAAACAATAAATCCCGTGCTAAACTATCGAGTGGTTTTTGCAGGGACTCATTTATGCACTTTGTTCATCTTGGTATTCATACAGAATTTTCGATTACTGAATCCATCGTACGTATACCTGACTTGGTCAAAGCTGCTGCGAATGACGAGATGCCAGCACTCGCGCTGACTGATTTATCCAATCTACATGCTGCTGTTAAATTCTATAAAAAATGTTTGGATAAAGGCATCAAACCGATTCTTGGCTCTGAAATTCGTCTGAATGATGCTGAGCATCGGGTTACCCTGCTTTCCATGACCAACAAAGGCTGGCGCAACCTGACCGAACTGGTGTCTGAAGGTTATATCAGCGGCCAGCAACTGGATATTCCTTGCGTACAAAAAGATTGGATCTTGAATCAGCACGATGACATGATCGTATTGCTCGGTATGCAGTCCGATGTCGGCAAAATGCTGATTACTTCAAATCCCGATAAAGCTGAACCGCTACTGCAAGAATGGGTAGAGAAATTTGGAAATCGTGTTTATCTCGCCCTCACCCGCACTGGCCGTGCTAATGAAGATACTTTCATTGAAGAAGCGGTAAAGCTCGCAAAGAAATATAATATTGGTGTAGTTGCACATAATGATGTGCATTTTATTGCACGCGAAGACTTTGAAGCACATGAAGCGCGTGTCTGTATCGCAGATGGTTATGTGCTGGGTGATAATCGTCGTCCTAAAACCTATAGTCCTGAACAATATTTTAAAAGCTCAACAGAAATGGCGGAGCTATTCTCGGATATTCCAACCGCGATTGAGAATACCTTCCATATCGCAAGACGTTGTAATGTCACCCTACGTTTAGGTTTCAACGATCTACCAGATTATCCAATTCCTGAAGGCCATACCATTGATACCTACTTTGCACATTTGTGTGAAGAAGGTTTAGAAGAACGCCTCAACTTCCTGTATCCACCAGAAAAACGTGAAGAAGACTGGCCTATCATCCGTCAGCCTTATGATGAACGTCTGGCGTTTGAAATCAAAATTATTCTGGACATGGGTTTCCCTGGTTACTTCCTGATCGTGATGGACTTCATTCAATGGTCCAAAGGGAATGGTGTACCGGTAGGTCCGGGCCGTGGTTCAGGTGCCGGTTCCCTCGTAGCCTATAGTTTAAAAATTACTGATCTTGATCCGCTGCGCTATGACCTGCTGTTCGAACGTTTCTTGAACCCGGAACGTGTTTCGATGCCCGACTTTGACGTCGATTTCTGTATCGCTGGTCGTGACCGCGTGATTGACTATGTCGCACGGACTTATGGCCGTGATGCGGTATCCCAGATTGCGACTTTCGGTACCATGGCGGCTAAAGGTGCGATTCGTGACGTAGCCCGTGTACTGGGTAAATCTTATGGTCTGGCCGATCGTATTTCCAAACTAATTCCGACCAAGCCTTTGGGTTTAAGTCTGGAAGAATCTCTGGAAGCAGAACCACAGCTAAAAGACATCGTCACCAATCCATCGAATCCCGATTATGACGATGCCTCAGAAATCTGGGAAATGGCACTCAAGCTGGAAGGTATTACCCGTAACACCGGTAAACATGCCGGTGGTGTGGTCATTGCCCCAACCAAACTGACTGACTATTCAGCCGTGATGTGTGATGCTGATGGTACAGCACGTGTAGCCCAGTTCGATAAAGACGATGTCGAAGCTGCCGGCCTGGTAAAATTTGACTTCTTGGGTCTACGTAACCTGACTGTAATTGAAGATGCGATCAAGCATATTAATGCACGTCCAGACGTGACCGAACCGGTGAATATTTCCTATATTCCGCTGGATGACAAGCCTGCCTATAACATCTTTGCGACGGCGAATACCACTGCAGTATTCCAGTTCGAATCCGTCGGCATGAAGAAGATGCTCAAGGAAGCGCGTCCAAGCAAGTTCGAAGAAATTATTGCCTTCGTATCGCTATACCGTCCAGGTCCAATGGACCTGATTCCTGACTTTATCCATCGTATGCACGGTGGTGAATTCGAATACCTGCATCCCTTGCTGGAAAAGGTGTTAGAGCCAACTTACGGGATCATGGTATACCAAGAACAGGTAATGCAGTCTGCACAGTTCTGTGCCGGCTATAGCTTGGGTGGTGCGGACTTACTTCGTCGTGCGATGGGTAAGAAAAAACCTGAGGAAATGGTCAAGCAGCGTAAGATCTTCATTGAAGGTGCTGCGAAAAAAGATATCGATGAAGCCACCGCCAACCATATCTTCGACTATATGGAAAAATTCGCAGGCTACGGCTTTAACAAATCGCATGCCGCCGCCTATGCCCTGGTAGCTTATCAAACAGCTTGGTTGAAAGCGCATTACCCGGCTGAATTTATGTCAGCGGTGATGACCTCGGAAATGCAGAACACTGATAACGTGGTGTTCCTGATTGATGACTGCCGTCATAATGGTCTGGAAGTATTGCCTCCATCGGTGAATATGTCGATTTACCAGTTCCATGCCAGCGATCCAAAAACCATTGTTTATGGTTTGGGCGCGATCAAAGGCGTCGGTGAAGCGGCAATGCAATCCGTGATTGAATCACGTCAAAAAGAAGGTCCATATAAAGACCTGTTTGACTTCTGTCACCGTATCGACCTGAAGAAAATCAACAAACGTACGCTCGAAGCCTTGATTCGTGCAGGTGCACTAGACTGTCTGGGTATTGAACGTGCTGATTTAATGGCACAGCTTCCTGAAGCAGTACAGGCTGCAGATCAGGCCCGTCAGAACCGTGAAACCGGGATCATGGACCTGTTTGGTGAGGTTGAAGAAGTTCAGCGTAAACCTGCTAAACCGGTGAAACCTTGGTCAGATGAAGTCCGTCTCAAAGGTGAAAAAGATACACTCGGCCTATATCTAACGGGTCACCCGATTGATGTATATCGTAATGAGCTGAAAGCCTTTGTACCTTGTCAGATCAATGAATTAACCCCAACCCGTCGTGGTGTAACGACTGTATTTGCCGGTCTGGTAGTCGATGTCGCTAACTTCCCGAACCGGATGATGGTAACACTGGATGATGGTACCGCACGTATCGAAATTTCCACCAATCATGAACGCTTCCAGCGCTTTAAAGACATCGTTCAGGTCGATAAAGTGGTAGTGATTGAAGGTGAAATTTACGAGCGTGAAGGTTTTGATCGCCCACTCGGTCGTTTGACCAAAGCCTTTAGCCTGAATGAAATCCGTCAGAAACGTGCTAACAGCATCAAGATTACCTTGCAAGCTGAACATTACAGCAAAACCCTCAGCCGTGACTTGCAGCAAATTCTGATGCCATATACCAATGTGGATATGAGCACGCATATTCCAGTGATTCTGTATCTGGATTATGGCTATGCCACGGCTGAACTGCATCTGGGCTTAAGCTGGAAAGTTGCACCACTGGATGATCTTCTCGCCAAGCTGCGTGACTATTTTGGCAAGACTGCGCTCTATATCGAGTATCAGGTGAAGTCTAAAGCTGCACGTGCCGTATCTTATGAAGAAGCTAAGCCAGTTGAGGTTCCGCCTCCGCCTGCTGACATGAGCATGGACGATGCCTTGGCACAATATGAAGCTGAATCTCAGCCGCAGTATTCATAAATCTCCCATTTTAATATATCCAAACTGGAATCATCATGAGTCAAATTGACAATGCTGCTGTTTCAGCACATCTCTCCCATGTTCATATTGTCATGGTTAATACCACCCTGCCTGCCAACATTGGTAGTGCCTTACGTGCCATGAAAACTATGGGCCTGTGCAAACTGGTTCTGGTTGCGCCTAAAACCTATCCGCACCCAGATATTGATGCGCTTGCTGCAGGTGCAACCGATCTGATCGAACAGATTGAAATCGTAGAAACACTGGAAGAAGCCATTAAAGATTGCCAGATCGTCTTTGGTACCAGTGCGCGTAGTCGCACCATTCCATGGCCTTTACTAGATGTCCGTCCAGCGGCAGAAAAAGCGCTTTCTGCTGTGGTACAAGAAAAACAGGAAATTGCGATTCTGTTTGGCCGTGAAGACCGCGGTCTGACCAATGAAGAACTGGCGATGGCGAATTATCACTTAACCATTCCTGTAAATACTGACTATGGCGTACTCAATGTTGCTCAAGCCATTCAGGTGATCTGCTATGAACTGCGTATGGCAGCACTGACTCAGGTTGAACACCCACGTGATCCAAAAGCCACCATGCAAGTCATTGATGGCATTGAAATGGAGTGGGATGAACCGCTGGTGACCCATGAACAGATGGAACAGTTCTACCCGCATCTGGAAAAAATGCTGGCAGAAATTGAATTTATGGATCCAAAAAACCCACGATTACTTCCTTTACGCTTGCGTCGCCTTTTCGGACGTATACAATTAGATCGTATGGAATATCATTTACTTCGTGGTATTTTCACTCGTGTTCAGGCACTGAATAACGGCACCTGGAAAAAATCTTCCCATACATCACAACAGGATGAGGATCAAAACTAATGCTAAAACAGCTCAAAGAAGATATCCAAGCTGTCTTTGCGCGCGATCCTGCAGCACGCAATACCTTAGAAGTCTTAACCACCTACCCTGGCATCCATGCACTGATTATGCATCGCATGGCACATGAGCTATGGAAAAAAGACTGTAAAGGTACAGCGCGTGTTTTGTCCTCTTTTAGCCGTTTTGCAACAGGTATCGAAATTCATCCAGGCGCCAAAATTGGTAAACGTTTTTTCATTGATCATGGCATGGGTGTTGTGATTGGTGAAACTGCGGAAATTGGCGATGATGTCACCCTGTATCATGGCGTCACTTTGGGCGGTACCACCTGGAATAAAGGCAAACGTCACCCGACTCTGGAAGATGGTGTTGTCGTGGGTGCAGGTGCCAAAATCCTGGGGCCATTCACGGTAGGTAAAAATGCCAAGGTCGGTTCCAATGCTGTGGTTACCAAAGCAGTTCCGCCGAATACCACAGCGGTTGGCAATCCAGCGCGCTTTATCACCAAAGACCAGCCGAAAGATGATGCAGAAGCTCGTCGTCGTGATTATGCAGAAAGCATTGGCTTCCAGCCTTATGCAACTACACAGGATCAGACAGACCCGATTCTGGAAGGTATGCGTGTTCTACTTGACCGTATTCAACAAAATGAAAAACGCATGAATACACTGTGCAACCGCCTGTCTCTGCTTGACCCGACTTTTAAGAAAAACCAGTTAAATGAACAGCCGTTTAGCAAGGAAGAACTTAAAATTCTGGAAGATGCGCGCCGTGAGTGCGAAGCACAAACCAGTCAGTCCAAGGCCTGACTATAAATCGTAATTCTTTTGTAACACGCATTTGCTTGCATGATCGCAGCACTTTTCATAGACTGACGATCATGCATTTTTTGAATAGATGTTTTAAAAAATAACATGAATGGACGGATATTATGACCTTGAAGCCCTTAGCAATTTCTTGCTTAGCTTTTACCATGACGGCGTGCTCTATGGCACCGACATCAAGCAAACAAGAACAGAAACCAGCTGATCAGATAGTTTTTGTTGAACCTGAAATTACTCCGCCATTTTATGCTTTAAATCCATTTAACTATAACGAACCACCTCCATTTGAAGTACATTTGCAAAAAGCCGCTGCGCAGCCAGTGACAAAAATGGTGGTGACTGATCCTAAAGATCCGTCTAAACAGTTAACCCTAGATGTAAACAAGCTGATTATCCCGATGGTGGATAGCAATACACGCAGTATGCGTTATGCAGCACTTGCCAATGAAAATGAAATCGACATTACTGAAATCGATGATTTCTTGCAGATGGTAGAAGGTAAAGCGCGTCATTATCCACCTCGCTTTAGCGACCGTCAGGAACGCCGTGGTTTTGAAGCAAAACTTCGCGAAGTTTCTCAACAGCTGGATACTTTAGCTTCACGTCCAAATGCTTCATTTGATGTATTAATGCGTGCATTTAAGGCCAGCGTTATGGCACGTAATCTTGATTTAGGTTCTATCTATACCACCAAATCAATGACCTATGCACAGCGCATTCTTCGTATTAACCAGGATGATGCTGAAGCAAACTTCTGGTTTGGCTTTGGTCTGTCTGAAGGTGGCGGTCATCGTGAAGCGATTCAGTATCTGGACAAGGCAATGCAGGCGGGTGTTCAGGAAGCTTATTTATCTGCGGCAAATAACTACATTGCCATGGAGAATAAAAAGAATGCTGTTCAGGTTCTGAATAATTACAAAATTAAATATCCGCAAGAAGCTGAAGTCGCTGATCGTCTGATTCAGGAAATTGAAAAACAGGGTCGTTGGAATGTATGGCAAGTCATGCAAACAGCCGCTCCTGCACCAACAACCCCTGCGCCTACACCAGCACAATAAGCTATATTTCAGATTCATAATATTACAAATAGACCGCTGCGGCGGTCTATTTTTATGGGAAAAAATTAGTAAAATACAAAGCATTATCAAGCTTTATAATTTTAAATGAGTGTTCAAAGTCTTTATGCACGAGAAAATAAATAAGATAGCATTACTTTGCACTGTACTCATGACAGCTGTACTGAGTGGCTGTCAGGTGGTGAGTGTTAAAGAGCAGGCTATTAATGTCACCATCAATAATGAACGCGATAGCATTCTTACACGCGATAAGTTGAGTGAAGCCAGTCTGAATGTCCTGTCCATGACCGGACGTGAAGCACAAGTCTGTGAAAATAATCCAGAAGAATGTGTGAAAGAGCTACAAGAAATTCCACAGATTCTGGATGAGCAATTACTTTCAACATCGAGTGAATTATATCTAGCTAAATCACTCCAGCTTGGTAAATCGGCTGAATGTAAAACCAGTGCTCTGGCTAAGACCCGATCTGAAGAAAAACAGCAACTGCAAACCCAGAACCTGCAAAAATGTCAGGAACAGCAGTTACAAATGCTGGATAAAAGTATCCGCTACAGTTATGCCTATCTGTTTCAGACTGAACGTGCACCACAGGACCGGATCTTCGACAACCGACAAGTTCAGATTCGTGACTTTTATAACCTGGCAATTGCTCATTTAATCCAGATCTACGCGGAACGTTATAAAACTAAAGAAGCCGGTCAACGTCTGCAGGTTGGCAACAGCGTCTATACCATTAATCTGGACAATTTCCCCCAGCTCAAGAATCAGCCAATTGAAAAGTTAATGTCGACCTATAACATGAACTTCTCTGGTCTGCGCTCGATTACCCGTCGTGACGGTTTCGGCTCTGAGTTTCTGGTGGTCTTGCCAGAAGAAGAAATTTCCAAAAAAGATAAAAAATATCTGGTCGATCCACTAAATCACCAATATCAAAATGGCATAAATCCTTTTATTCATTCAGCACGTTATCTGGCAACCACGATTACCGCCATTCCAGAATCAGCAAACTCTGTAGAACAGATCCTGAATAACAGCAACTTCCATTTAAAACTTTATGACCCGTATAAATATGACAAGATTAAAGTTGCCAATAAGGAATATGCTTTAGCGGCAAACTTTTCAGCGCCTTATGGGCTATGGCTGGCAGAAAACAATCTGGGACGCGCAGCTTATCTGACACTGATCAATCGTGACGATAATCTGGTCATGCCGCATCTGTTTATGCTGGAACCTTATAATCCAAATAAAAAGGTTTTGGTGCTGATTCATGGTTTGGCCAGTAGCCCAGAAGCCTGGATTCGTTTAACGAATGATATTATGGGTGATCCGGTCTTAAGAGAAAATTTCCAGGTGTGGCAGGTCTTCTACTCAACCAACATGCCTATACTGGAAAGCCGGTTCCAGATTAATGCGCTGCTTCAACAAGGTTTCGCGCGTATTAGCAATAATGCACCAGCCAAAAAAGAAGCTGTCCTCGTCGGACACAGTATGGGTGGTGTTATTGCCCGTCTATTGGTGAGTGATGCAGATATTACTGAACCCGCTTTTAATATTGTAAAAAATTCAAAGCTGACCAAGTTCCGGGACAATCCACTCTTTAAAGCGCGTTTCAAAATGCAGCCTGTTCCGAATTTCAGTCGTGCTATTTTCCTGGCAGCACCGCATAAAGGGACCGATTATGCAGATCGCTGGCATACCAAACTGGCACGTAAAATTATTCGTGTGCCGAGTGCCTTTTTGGGTGCATTTGCCGATACTGTCCAAGGTGAAATTGGCTTAAGTGATTTTCTGCATGAAGTTGGTCGTGACCTGATTCAGAATGGGCCGAGTGATCTTAGTAAGAAATCAAAATTCACGGCACTGACTAAAGATATTAATCCGGCACCAGGTTTCAAATTTCACTCGATTATTGGCAACAATACAGATAGCGATGATGAAAATATTATGACTGATGATGTCGTCGCTTATCAGAGTGCATATCTTGAAGGTGCGGCTTCCAATAAAATTATCAAAGGTGGACATTCCGTTCAGGAAACTCCCGAGGCTGTACTGGAACTCCGCCGCCTTCTCAGATTACATCTGGTCGACTTGGGATTGTATGATCCTGATTAAATTTTGATAAAAGATATAAAAAGCTGCCTATCGGTGGCTTTTTTTATGGGCAACCCATGTATCAATACCCTTTTATGCTTTATATCGACTAAGTCCGTCCAAATACAGATTCCTGCGGATTTATGTTTCTTTCTAAAAATTAAATTTGTTAGACTTGGGGCAATTATTTTTGACATTCAAACCAGTCTTTACAGAATTTTAGCTTAGGCTATTTTTCAGGTTTTCCGAGGATAGTGTTTCGGAAAAAGATTCAGGTTTTGCTTTATATATTTAAAGGATTTTTTCTTAATGACCAGTTCAGAACTTGTGGCTGATCTCTCTAGCTTAACGCCCATGATGCAGCAATACATGTCGGTCAAAATGCAGCATCCACACTCATTAATGTTCTATCGCATGGGTGATTTCTATGAACTGTTCTTTGAAGATGCCCATAAGGCCGCCAAAATTTTAGGCATTACCCTGACCCATCGCGGTAAAGCCAATGGCCAACCAATTCCCATGGCCGGTGTACCTTTCCATGCTGCTGAAGGCTATCTGGCTCGTCTGGTGAAAAAAGGCGAAACGGTGGTGATCTGTGAGCAGATTGGTGAGGTCACTGGTAAAGGCCCAGTTGAACGTGGTGTCGTCCGAATCATTACCCCTGGAACCTTAACTGATGATGCTTTATTAGGTGCGTATCAAACCTCCAACCTGGTTGCTCTGTATGTTCACCAGCAACAAATCGGAATTGCACTTCTTGACCTGAGTGCCGGTTTATTCAAAGTCCAGCAAATCGATTATGACTTAAGTCAGTTAGCCATTGAATTGGCACGCCTGATGCCTAGCGAAATTGTGATTGATGAAAATCTGCAAGATCAAGTACTGGTAGAATACTTAAAACAACAGCTAGATGTTCCGATCAGCAAACGTCCGAATGTTGACTTTAACCAGAACAATGCCCAGAAGACATTATGTGACCAGTTTGCAGTAAGTACACTTTCAGGTTTCGGAATTGATCATCTGCCCTTGGCCAAAGCTGCTGCAGCCGCATTGATTCACTATGCCAAAGAAACTCAGAAAACGGCTTTACCGCATATCCGAACCATTCAACTGGAACAAAGTTCAGACTTTATTGCACTGGATCCAGTCACCCGTCGCAACCTCGAATTGATTGAGCCTTTATTTGAACATGGCACTTCATTGTTTCAGCTGATCAATGATTGCCAGACTGCTATGGGTGGCCGTCTGCTTAGCCGAACCCTGATGCAACCGCTTCGTGATACTGCGATACTGGATGAGCGACTGGATGCGACACAGGCATTGCTTGAAGGTTTCCATGAATCGCCAGTCCGTCTGGTCTTAAAAGAAATCAGTGATATTGAACGTGTACTCAGCCGTATCGCTTTAGGTAGTGCGCGTCCACGTGATCTGGTTCAATTACGTCAAGCCTGTGCACAGATTCCATTTTTACGCCATGCGTTACAACCGCTGTTAAGTCAGCAGAATTCGAAATTATTGCAACAGCTGAATGAAGAACTGGGCGATTTTCATGGCCTGCATCAGCGCCTGATGTCCGCCATTGTTGAAAATCCGCCGGTACTGCTACGTGATGGCAATGTCATTGCAGAAGGTTTCGATAGCGAGCTGGATGAGCTGCGTAAAATCCGTGATCATGCCGGCCAGTTCCTGATTGATCTGGAAATTAAGGAACGGGAGCAAAGTGGCATTCCTACCCTGAAAATCGGCTATAACCGTGTCAGTGGTTATTATATCGAACTGACTCGTGCACAAGCTGAACAGGCACCTGAACATTATATCCGTCGCCAAACGCTGAAAAATGCTGAGCGTTATATCACGCCTGAACTAAAAGCTTTTGAAGATAAAGTATTGTCTAGCGAATCCCGTGCACTTGCTCGCGAGAAAATGCTATTCGAAATGTTGCTGGATGAACTGCGTCAGGATATTGGCAATCTACAGATGATGAGCAGTGCGATTGCCCAGATCGATCTGTTGGCAAACTTTGCCCATCAGGCACGTTTACGCAATTGGGCACGACCAAAATTCAGCCCTGAAATTGGTGTGAAAATCGTTGCCGGCCGTCATCCTGTGGTTGAAGCCTTAAGCAAGGCAGCCTTTACTCCAAATGATACCCAGCTGGATTATCAGCACCGTATGGCCATTATCACCGGTCCAAATATGGGTGGTAAATCCACCTTTATGCGCCAGACTGCCCTGATTGCCCTACTGGCTTATTGCGGTAGTTATGTGCCAGCGCAATCGACAACACTGGGTCCAATTGACCGGATCTTTACCCGGATTGGCTCTGCAGATGATTTATCGACCGGTAAATCAACCTTTATGGTGGAAATGACGGAGACTTCACAAATTTTGCATCATGCCACCAGCCAATCTCTGGTTCTGATGGATGAAGTGGGTCGTGGAACCAGTACCTATGATGGTCTGTCACTGGCTTGGGCTTGTGTGCTGGATCTGACTAAACGGATTCAATGTCTATGTCTGTTCGCAACGCATTATTTTGAGCTGACCGAACTGGATAAAGAAGCAGGAATTGATAACTACCATGTCACCGCCAAAGAACTAAATGGCAACCTTATTCTGCTGCATAAAGTCCAGCATGGCCCAGCTAGCCAGAGTCATGGTTTACAGGTGGCTAAACTGGCAGGTATTCCTGCGGCTGTAATTAAAGAAGCCCAACATCGTTTGAAGATTCTGGAAAAGCAGCATCAGGCCAAACCGCAAAGTCCGCAGCATGATCTGTTTGCGATGCCTGAAATCATCGAAAAAGTCATCGAGATTGAAAAGCCTTCAGCAGCGCTTGAATTATTAGAAGACATTGATGTCGACAATCTGAGCCCACGTGAAGCATTACAGCAACTTTATGCTCTTAAAGATCTCATGAAACAGCCAAGTTAAAATCTCTTCTAAGCCCTATCCCGCATAGGGCTTAGCTGATGATGATTCTCATTCCCTAAGCCTTTCATCCAATCATCGCAGTTTTTTCAAATTTAACAGCCCTATATATAACAAATATCAATAAAAGGAATTGTTTGTTCCCTCTATTTTTGCCTAAAATACGGTATTCGTCATTAGAACCATATTTTTTAGGTAGCTGTCGCCATGACCTTCGTTGTCACTGAAAATTGTATTAAATGTAAATATCAAGACTGTGTTGAAGTTTGCCCAGTAGACTGTTTCTATGAAGGTCCTAACTTCCTTGTGATTAACCCGGACGAGTGTATCGACTGCGCGTTATGTGAGCCTGAATGTCCTGCGAATGCAATTTTCTCTGAAGATGAATTACCGGAAGGCCAAGAAGTCTTTATCGAGCTAAATGCTGAACTGTCTCAAAAATGGCCGAACATCACACAAATTGGTGAGCAACCTGCTGACCGTGAAGAGTGGAATGGTAAAACTGATAAATTACAATATCTTGAAAAATAATTTTTCAAATCTTAAAAAAAAGACCAGCATAGACTGGTCTTTTTTTATACCCCATCCACACATTTCATTGCAATTTATCCTGATTTTCTCCGTAAAAGTGGACTAAAATAGCGCTATTTTAAAATATCTGAATTGCTATCAATGAAGCATTTAATAAAGGGGTTATTGAGTGTTTGTATAATCCCGCTTGTCTTTGTAGGATGTGCTACCACCACAAAACAGTCTGGTAAAGTAACTCCAGATAAAAGGATTTACATCCCAGAAGAACGAGTCCAGTACAACCATAAACCACAGCCTAAACCGGTTCCTTATGTCTATACTCACTGGGTATCGGCACTAAATAACCTGTCTCTTGTACGTGAATATGAAAACTTTTTGGCCCAGCAAGGGGTCGGAAATATTATTCCAAGTTTTGAGCTGATGCGTACTGCACGGGATTGGGCTAAATGTGGTCGATCGCAATATATGATTCCAAGCCGTGAGCTCTGGTCAAATCAGGTGCCTACTTTACGTGTCTTCAAATATCTGGTTGCTGCCAATGTACTGACTGATTTTGAAGTCACTTCGGTTTATCGTGACCTGCCTTTAAATCAGTGTGCCGGTGGAGCCAATTCTTCACGTCACCTGTTTAACTCGGCAATTGATTTTCGGATCGGACCTGAGTACCCACAGGCTCAGGATTATGCAGCGATTGAAAATACCAAGTTCAAACTGTGCCAGTTTTGGTTACAGCATGGACAAAGCCTGAATATGGGGCTCGGTTTATATGCCTCTGGCCAAATCCATATTGATACTCAAGGTTATCGCACTTGGGGCCCGGATTTAAGTCGTCGCTCATCAATGTGTAATTACTAAGTCATTTCATTTTCTATACAAAGCCAGCTTTTGGCTTTGTATAGCCTAAAAAATCAGCGAATATAGAACAATAAATTGCGCTGTGCCCGGAAAAGTTTAAAATGCACGCATCACAACAAAGGTGCGAGTACTATGCAACAAATGTGGACAGATATTGACCGCTACATTGATTCACATTTAATTCCTGAAGATCCTATCCTGAATCAGACTCTTGAAAATACTGCTGCACATGGTTTTCCAGATCATCTGGCTGTTGCGCCGAATCAGGGCATGCTGCTGCAAATGCTGATCCAGATGAATAAGTGCAAGCGCGTACTGGAACTAGGAACCTTTGCTGCATATAGCACCATGTGGCTGGCTCGTGCCCTCCCTGAAGACGGTTATATCCTGACAATCGAAGGCCGTGATACACATGCTGCGATGGGACAGGAAAATATTGATCGTGCACAGTTAAAACAGAAAGTTGAGCTGAAATGTGGCCGTGCTGCAGATGTGCTTCGTGCCCTGCCTCAAGATACTGAAGCCTTTGACTTTATTTTTATTGATGCCGATAAGCAAAGCTATCCTGAATATCTGGAGCTGAGCTTAAACTTTTCTCACTCCGGTACCATTATCTTCCTGGACAATGTGATTCGTGCCGGTGATATCATCAATCCGGATAATAAAAAACCAAGTATTGAAGGCATTCGTGACATGTTTAAAGCGCTGGAAAATCATCCACGTATCTTATCTTGTACTGCTTTACAGACCGTTGGCAGTAAAGGACATGATGGGTTTGCACTCGCAATTGTCAAATAATACGACTAGAACAAAAATCAGCCAATAAAGTATTCTCGATAAATAACATCATCTTACAGAATGTAACCACAGAGTTATCCACAATATATGAGGATAACTCTGGTTATTTTTAATTCAAGCTGTAACAATTTATCAAAAAATACATTTCTGTAGGTTTTATCACCCTCTTTCTACTTCGCTACCAATAATGGCACTTTAGAATTTCGGAAAATCGTTGTCGCAATACTGCCCAAGAAGAACTGGTGGATCTTGCTGTGACTGAATGCCCCCAAGACAATTAACTGAATCCCATGTTCCTGCTGATAAGACAGGATATTTTCAGCCACTTCTCCGTAGCGGTATTCTGGAACGACCTCTAGTCCTGCTTCTGTCAAATATTGCAGAGGCTCATTCAGGATTTCCACATGATCCCCGATATAAAGCAGATGACATTGTAATTGTCTTAATAAATCACTTTCTGCAATACGTTTCATCATCTTCACACAGGTTGGTGAATATTCATAAGCAAAGATAAAACGTGTCGGTGGTCTGAAGTGTTCCCCTACAGTCATCACTGTACAGTTAGCACCACGGATAAAGTTTTCTACATTGGTGCCGATTGGCTTATTTTTCTCGGCAGAACGCTCACCGAGTAGTCCAATGACTGCAATATCATCAGGTTTTAGAATCTGAAAACTTTGTTCCAGAAAATCACCCTTTTCCTGAATATGTGTGGTGCGGATGCCATAATCTTTAAAGATACGGTCCGAAATATGCTGGAGCAGATTATTGCTATAACTAAGCGCAATTTCACTTTGCTTTTGCTCCAGCTCAGCCAGCTCTTTAAGCAACATGGCATTGCTTTCAAAGCCAATCACACCGCTAATTTCCCCAAGATGATAACTGGCCGGGTAATAATCCAGAACCTGTAATAAAACCAGTTCACGGCCGGTCTGTTTGGCAATCCATGCAGCCGCATCTGCAAGTGCGTTCGTGCATGGTGAGGAGTCTATGCAGGCAATGACACGTTTCATGTTCAGCCTCTCTTTTATAATAAAAATTTCTTAGTTATTTTTAACTTAGCACAAGCATTAGTAAATGTGCACTGAAATCTGTAAGGCTTGAATTGAAATATGTTAACTTTTATGTGATGTGATAAGACCTTTACCTAATATTAAGCGCTTGATATAAATCCTTTTTCCAAGCACCTTTTT
Source organism: Acinetobacter sp. GFQ9D191M (assembly GCF_011174875.1). Classification (NCBI taxonomy): domain Bacteria; kingdom Pseudomonadati; phylum Pseudomonadota; class Gammaproteobacteria; order Moraxellales; family Moraxellaceae; genus Acinetobacter; species Acinetobacter sp. GFQ9D191M. The sequence continues at coordinate 53,714 of NZ_JAALGV010000068.1, read as the reverse complement.
TACTATTTTAATCCCGATATCGAATCAATTTTGCCGGATTTCCGGCGACAATTGCACGCGCTTCAATATCTTTCGTGACCATGCTATTCATCCCTATAATCGCCTGATCGGCAATTTTCACCCCATCTTTAATGCCGACATGGGCACCTAGCCAGACATCCCGACCAATCTCAATCCCTTTGGACCTGACTGGCTGCTGATAAATCGGCTGATCCAATTCCATCCCATGATCAAAGGCATAAAGATGACAATAGGCTGCGATGCGTACCTGATCATACAGTTTAATCCCAACCCGACCACCATCCAGAATACAGTGATGATTGATTGCAACTTCGCTCCCTATCTCCAAAGGACCATGTAGCGTACAATCTGCCGCAATAAAGGTATTATCTCCGATACTAATTTTACGACCCGGCTCAGCAAAGATATGCGCCAACGGCGAAATAAAACAGTTTTCGCCAATTTCGACTGTTTCCATCTCCATCAGATAGGTCTGATATTCTTTCTGCCAAGCTTCAGCCCAACCACGATTCTTGGGTTTTAAGGACCAATATAGCCAAGGCATATAATTTAGGCGGTGTTTATGCTGCTCACGATATTTCAGTAATGGATCTGGTTCAGTCATCTGTGGCTTCTTCTATGATTTTTAATTGTTCACGTCCGCGAGTAACATCCTGAATCTTCAGAGCAAAAGGTTCAATCTGATGTTTCTGAAATTGTGCCTGAACCTGTACACCTTCAGCCATATATTCTTCCTGATAATCAATCTGCTGCTGATTCAGCTCATACTGAAAAATCGCCCACTCATTAAACTGGCAGGCAAACTCGACTTTTTTCTTTTCAATCAGTTCAATTTTTTCAGCTAATAACAAACATTGTCCAGCACACCCCCCATAGGCACGGACCAGTCCACCGGTGCCTAATTTAATACCGCCATACCAGCGATTCACCAGTACCAGTACATTGGTTAGCTCATTGCCTTCAATGGTCACGAGGATCGGTCGGCCTGCGGTACCCGATGGCTCACCATCATCATTAAAACGTACATGATGACCGATTTTCCAGGCCCAGCATTGATGAGTGGTGGTCGGATCACGATAGGCATCCAGAAAATCCTTCACATCCTGCTCATTTTCTACAGGTGTGGCAAAGGCCTGAAATCGGCTTTTTTTGATGTCTTCCTCAAAACTGACAAGGCTGGCAATGGTAAATGGCATAACTTCAGGCATTCAAATTTCACCTGTGCAGTATACCTGTTTTGAGGTGGCAAAGAAAAAGCCTCTTTATACGAGAGGCTTGATTCAATTTAATTTTATTGATTACTTTTAAATTTAACGTTCACGTAACGCTTCTTTAGCCTTATTGAATGGCTTGATCAGATAGTCCATTACCGTTTTTGCTCCAGTACGAATATCAACAGAAGCCACCATACCTGGTGTGATGTTAAACTCCTGCCCGGCGGCGTTTCTCAGCTTGTCACTATCGGTACGAATATACACCCGATAATAGAACTGATCCTGTTTGACTTCATCTCGCAAGGTATCTGGTGAAATCACAGTCACCTTCCCTTTTAGACCACCATAAATCGAATAGTCATAGGCAGTAATCTTAACCAGTGCTTCCTGATCAGGACGAATAAAGGCAATATCACGTGGTGAAATTCGGGCTTCAACCAGTAATTTTTCATCTAGAGGTACGATAGTCATCAGCTTGCCATTTTGTGGTACCACGCCACCCAAAGTCATGACATCAATTTCTTTGACCACGCCACGAACTGGGGATTTAAAAATGGTTCGGTTCAAGGTATCTGACTTGCCGCGTACCACCTGTTGCTGGGTTTCCACATCAGTATTGGCTTTGGACAGTTCTTCCCGTGCTTTCACATAATATTGGTTGCGAATATCATTCATCTGGTTACGCAAATCATTGGCTTCACGCTTCAACCGTAAAACTTCAACTTCACTGGCTGCCCCTTTAGCCACCAATGGCGCGGTCATTTCCAGTTCCTGTTGTACCAGTACCAATGCCTGTTGCAAGCCGGCAAGAGATTCTTCCAGATTGGCACGACGTGACTGATACAGTGCAGTTTCTTCTTTGACCAGTTTCGGATATTTCAGCACCTCTTCCGGGAAAGACAACGGCGTACCACTCACTTCTGCACGTAAACGGGCGGAAGTCGCACGTGAAGCGATCAGCAAGGATTCTGATTCACCGACATTAGACTCAAATCGGGTTGGGTCAAGCTGTGCCAATACTTGACCACGTTCTACAATCTCGCCTTCTTTGACATTCAACTTGGTTAGAATGCCGCCCTCTAGAGACTGAATCACCTGTTCTTTGGACGATGGAATGACTTTTCCCGTACCGGTCGAAACCTCTTCCAGTTTAAATAACCAGGCCCAAGTCAATAAAATTAACAAGCCAATGCCTACAATCCAGATAATCAGACTGGATTTAGGTAATGGCGGTTCCTGGAAGCTCACTTTGTTTGAACGCGTTAATGTTTGTGGTTCACTCATGCGCTTGCTCCCACGACCCGTTTAGTTCCTACCTGTGACTGATTTAATATCTGGTCTCGTGGACCATCCATGACAATTTTGCCATCATTGACCACAAGAATACGGTCAACTAACTCCAGTACGGCACGACGATGGGTTGCCACTACCAGTGTACGATGTGCCAGATACCCTTTCAGATGATCAATTAACTGCTTTTCTGAAACATCATCAATCGCTGCGGTTGGTTCATCTAGCAACAAGATTTTCGGCTGGCGGATCAGGAGTCGTGCCAGTAACAAGGCTTGACGCTGTCCACCTGAAAAGCCAACCCCACCTTCCAGAATGATATGATCCAGACCTTCTTTTTTCTCTTGAACAAAGTTAAGTGCACCAGTGATTTGTAAGGCTTCCAGAATCTGTTGATCCGTAGCGAGCGGTGCACCCAAAGTCAGGTTTTCACGAATACTACCGTAAAAGAGTTGTGAATTCTGATTGAGCAGGCCCATATCACGGCGTACATCTGAAGGATCGATCAGAGTCAGATCAATACCATCCAGTTTGACCTTACCCTGTGCTGGGGTTTGCATGCCCGACAACAGTTGTAACAGCGTCGATTTACCTGCACCGTTACGGCCCAGAATTGCAATTTTTTCACCTGGCTTAATTTCCAGTTTTGGAATGACCAGACTCGGTTTGGGATCATCATCGCCGTATTTGAATACCACGCCACTCAGGTCATAATGACCATCCAATACAGGACGGTGAATCAGATGTGAATAGTCCGGTTGATCCACCGGTTTTTTCATCAATTCATCCAGACCGCCTTTAGCAACTTTGGCTTGTTGTAAACGCCCCAAGACACCAGTGATTTGTGAAATGGGTGCCAGCATCCGTGATGATAAAATCGAACAGGCAACTAAAGCACCCGTGGTCATCTCACCATCCATCACCGCAAATGCACCGACCAAGACCACAATGGCAAAGGTGAGTCCCTGAATTTTTTGGGTCCATGCTGTCATTAAGCCAACAATTTTACGTTGTTGCATGCTGACATCAGCAGAGACTTCATTCATGTGATTCCATTGGTTCTGGAAGCGGGTTTCAGCTCTTAACAGCTTGATATCTTCAATCCCTTGTACGGCTTCCACTAATAAAGCATTACGGATCGCAGATTCACGCATTCCTAACTGTGCCAACTTAGCCAGTTTTTTCTGCGCCAGAATCCCTGGAAGAATCATGAGTGGTACTACCAGTAGCATGACCCAGAACAGGTTGCCGCCAATAATCCAGAATATCCCCAGGAACAGGAAAAAGAATGGCAGATCTGCAATAGCCGTCACGGTAGTTGAAGTGACCAGTTCACGCACACCTTCGAGTTCCCGAATCTGCGAAATAAACGTTCCGGTCGATTTGGAACGCTCACTGTTTTTAATTCTTAAGGAATGCCCAAATACCCGGTCAGATATTTTCAGGTCAGCCCGTTTACCAATAATGTCTGAAAGATAAATACGGGATACCCGCAATACAAACTCGAAAATCGCCGCAATCAGTACACCGCCGGCCAACACCCATAAAGTAGGAATCGATTGTGAAGGAATGACACGGTCATAAACGTTCATCGAGAAGACAATCGTTGCCAAAGCCAGAATATTGGCGATTAAAGAGGCAAACATCACATCAATATAGCGTTTCCAGTCTTTCAGAACAATTGACCAGAACCAGTTTTTCTCAAAGGGCTTGATGTATTCGTCGACACGCGCATCCGGCACAGAAGACTCTGGTCGCAGGATATAAACATGCTTCGCACCTGTTTCTAACTGCTCGATGGTAAAACTTTGCGATAAACCGGCATCACCACTCAGTTGTACACTGACATTACCTTGTGTGTCGATACGTTCAATAACACCGACATCTCCGCTATCAAATTCAACCAATAAGGGCAAACGCCAAGGATTCAGCAGACTGCTATCAAATTTATTTTTGCGGACATTCAATCCCATCTGACGGCTAACAATCTTGAGCATTTCATCAATGTCATGATGCTGGTTCCAGTCCAGTTGCAGACGAATCCGTTCCTCAGATGGTTCAATCCGATAATGCTTGGCAATATTCAAAACTGCCTGAAGCCACGGCTGATAATTTATTATAGTACTCATGGCTGAACTTCAAACCCCTGAATAGAAATACGGTTAAGCGCGTAAATATCCCGTGTACGACCTGTCACCTGAATGTATTGCACAATTGCCGAATAGATGTCATAGCGCGCTGATTCAATTTCCTGTGCTGCGCTGTGAATCGCCTGTTCTGCATTCAATAAATCCACTACAGTCCGAGTGCCCAATTTATATTGTTCTTGATATAGCTCTTTGGTTCGTACCGTGGTTTCACGGCGCTGAGCCAGGACATCCATTTGTCTTTGTTTATTTTCGATCTGTTCCCGGATTAAACGAACCTGATCCAGCACATCCAGATAGACAGTATTGACCTGTGCGCGTGCAGCTTCTTCGGCATAACTGGCAGCACGTGCCTGAGACCGAACAGCGCCACCCTGATAAAAATTACTGCTGGCTTCAATCATGATTGAATTATAAAAGCCATCATCTTCATTATTATTCGGATTTCGACCATTAACCGCCTGACTTAAGCTACCTTTCAGATTAATGGTCGGATAACGGCTTAAACGTGCCTGATCTTTTTGCAATCGAGCTACATCTACCCCTGAATGTGCCAAGATCATACTTGGAATCTGGGTAAATTCAGGATCCTGATAAAGATTAGCCTGGGTCACGATCCGATCTGGAATTTCCCATTGAATTGCAGAGACATCAAATCCCAATAAAATTCGTAGACGTTGCTGATATTGTCTTAACTGGGTCTGTTGCACGATCAGGTTAGATTGCGCAGCTTCCAGATTGGACTGCGCCTGAACCGGATCAGCCTGTGTGCTAATTCCGGCGCGGGCACGTAAATTGGCAATTTCTGCAATTCGTGCAATGCCCTGAATCTGTTGTTCGGCAATCTTGGTAATTTCCTGATAGCGTTTAATATTGACGATAGTATCCGCTACTTCTAATGCGACCTGATCCAGACTCACCAGTACCCTTGCCTGATCTTCTGCCAGTCTCGCTTCTTCAACACTCACATTGGTTCTAATCTTGCCAAAGTCATATAGCATCTGGGTTGCATTCAGAGAAACCACCTGACGTCCACGTTCACCTGAGGTCAAATCTCCGGTACCCACACCGCCAGATAACTGCGGATAATACGCTGCTTTGGCCACATCAATATTGGCGGCCTGTGCAGATAAAGACGAAATACTCTGGGCAATTTCCGGACGACGCTGAACTGCAGTATGAACCGCCTCAATCAGACTCATTTTTGCAGGAATACCAGCATTTATAGGTCGAATTGAAGATTGTGCCTGCTGCGGCCGACTAATCTGCGGCAGTTCAGCCACCTTTGAGGTATCCAGTGAGTACTGACTAAGTGAGCTAATATCAATCGTCTGCGCTGATCGCGTTGGCTCTGGTGCAATCAGTTTTCCTAATCCACTTTTAATATTATTAAAATAATTCTGTGAATTTTCTGCATGTACGAATGGCACAGATAAAGGTAAAAGAAGAATGACCCATATTCCCTTATTTTTATCTATTATCTCCTGAACATTTTTTAAGTGCTGCACCCTAAATTGCATAATAATGAATGTTTCGTGTTTTAGCCTAACAATATATCAAATCATACAAAAAGATAGCTTTTTCGTCTTAAGTTAAGTAAAAGAACCCGCATTTGACGACTAAAGTCTTAATGCGGGTTTTTCTGATAATGAAAATTTTCTATACAGTAAAGTCATCACCCAGATAAACTTTACGTACCGTTTCATTGGCCAGAATTTCTTGTGCCGTGCCTTCAGCAATAACTGAACCTTCGCTGACAATATAGGCATGTTCACAGATGGCCAAAGTTTCACGAACGTTGTGATCGGTAATCAATACTCCAATTCCACGATCTTTCAGCGTCGTAATAATATCTTTAATATCACCCACGGAAATCGGGTCAACCCCGGCAAAAGGTTCATCCAATAACATGAATTTAGGGTCAGCTGCCAACGCACGGGCAATCTCAGCACGACGACGTTCACCACCCGAAACACTCATACCCAATGAATCTTTAATATGGGTAATTTTAAAGTCTGCTAGTAATTCGGCTAAACGTTGTTGACGCTGAGCTTTGCTTAAATCCTTACGGGTTTCCAGAATCGCCATAATATTTTCAGAAATGGTTAGTTTTCTAAAAATAGAAGCTTCCTGCGGTAAATAACCAATACCTTTACGCGCACGTTCATGCATTGCCAAGTCAGACAAATCGAGATCATCCAGATGGATTTCACCTTTGTCCATACGCACCAGACCCACCACCATATAGAAGCTGGTGGTTTTACCTGCACCATTAGGCCCTAAAAGCCCAACAATCTGCCCACTTTCCATACTGAAGGAAACGTCCTTGACTACCCAGCGTTTACTATAATTTTTCGCCAGATGCTTAATGGTTAAAGTCTGAACCTGATGCGTCTGTGCCATTAATCACGTGCTCCCGGGAAGGATTTCGAAGATGAAGGCGGAATCACGATTTGTACACGACCTGCAGCTGAACCGGTTTTATTTGGTGTACCTGTTGCTTCAATATCGCCTTTATTCATGCTGTATTTCAGTGTATTACCACGGATACTAGCGCCATCTTGCTGCAAGTAGGCATTTCCAGACAACGTAATAATCCCGGTTTCCGCATTATATACAATTTTCTGTGCCTGACCTTTGGCCAAACCTTTGGCAGGATCAACTTTCTGCTGAAATTGAGCCGGGCTACCTGTTGCCGTAATCAGGCTAATCTGTTTTTTATTATTCAGATTCGCCACAATCGAATTGGCTTGCAATTTCATGGTGCCCTGTTCAATGATGACATTACCCGAATAAGTGGTGACTCCAGTACGCTCATTAAAAGTCGCACGGTCAGCTAATAAGGTAATCGGCTGATTACGGTCAGATGGCAATGCAAACGCAGTGGCTGAACCCAATGCAACCAGACTTAACAACGCAGCGCGCTTAAGGAAAGTTTTCATCATTTTAGCTCTAGGAATTTGGTTCATACTTTCCTCGAATATTAAAGAATTCGTATTGACCATCATTAAGATTGGCTTTTAGGCCCTGACTGATAAATTCAGCCTGTGGAGATTCAACAATGACAGTTTTATCGGTTTCAATTTCACGTGTTTTCGGAAAAGCGGTCAGCTCCTCGGTACGGAACTGCATTTTTCCATTTTGCATGATCTTGGTCGCCAGCACTTCTTGAGAAAGTACAACTTTTGTATTGTCATCATAACCGTTGCCCTGTTTGGCAAAGAATGTCGCATCAACCTGACCGTCTTTATAGGTCGTTGCCTGCAGATTTTTGAGACTCGAAGTCTCTAGCTGCAGGTTTTGTTCAAGCTGGTCGACCTGGGCACGAACAGACAACATGCCCTTTTCATCAGTTTGGGTTAAGTTAATATTATTCGCAGAATAGGTCATGCTACGTGCAGAATCAGTCTGCAACTTGTTGCCTTTACCGCTGTAATAGTAATAACCACCACTTACTGCGGCAATGATAATAGCCGTAAGATATAAAACTCTAGTGTCCATAAGCGGTGTACTTAATCCAGGATATATGACTTATTAATAAGGCGCACGAGTATATTTTTCAAGTAACTCTTGGTACTTACCTTTGGACATCAGTAACATGTCACAAATCTCGCGTACCGCACCACGACCACCATAGGCCTGCGTTACCAGATCAGCACGACGACGTACTTCAACATGCCCGTTTGGAACAGTCACTTTCATGCCTGCAATTGCAAAGGCAGAAAGATCAGGCCAGTCATCGCCCATGTATAAACAGTCTTCAGGGTCGATATTGAGCTGAGTACAAGCTTCACGCAAAGCAGTTCCTTTATCTTCGCGGCCCTGATAAACCAGATCTACGCCCAAATCCGACATACGTTTCTGTACGATATTGCTTTGACGCCCAGTGATAATGATCACTTTGATTCCGGCTTGCTGTACCAGTTTCATACCCAGACCATCACGGATATCAAAAGACTTAATTTCATCACCCGTATTGGTCAAGGTGACAAAACCGTCGCTTAAAATACCATCTACATCAAGTACCAGTGCCTCAATATGACGTGCCTGCTCTAATAATACATAAGATGCCATTTATTAATTTACCCCAGCCTGAATCAGGTCATGCATACTAATTACACCAATGACTTTATTGGCATCATCAACCACTACAAATTGATTAATTTTACGTTCGTTCATTTTTTCCAGTGCAACGACAGCACGTGCTTCCTGAGAAATTGTCAGCGGATTTTTGGTCATTACTTCCTGAATCGGTAAATTGACATCAAAACCTTGCTGTTTGTCGATCAGGCGGCGTAAGTCACCATCAGTGAAAATACCCAGCAGAAGGTCATTTTGATCCACAATTGTGGTTAAACCTAGGCGTTTATTTGAAATCTCGTATAAAACTTGATTCATTGGTGTATCTGGTGACACTTTTGGCAATTCCGAACCAGTGTGCATTAAGTGTTTTACATGCAGCAATAAGCGTTTACCCAAGGCACCCGCTGGATGTGACAAGGCAAAATCGTCAGCAGTAAAACCTCGTGCATCTAAAAGAGCGACAGCCAGTGCATCACCCAGCGCTAAAGTTGCTGTTGTACTCGAAGTCGGTGCCAGGCCAAGTGGACAGGCTTCCTGAAGATGACCCAGAGTTAAAGCCACATCAGCATTTTGTGGCATTGGGCCTTTGGCATCACCACTAATGGTAATTAAGGGAATTTCCAGACGCTTGATCAGAGGCATCAGCATCATGATTTCATCGCTTTTGCCTGAGTTTGAAATGGCAATCAGTACATCACCCGGTACCAGCATCCCAAGATCACCATGCCCTGCCTCGCCCGGGTGCATGAAGAATGAAGGCGTACCCGTAGAGGCAAAAGTTGCCGCCATCTTACGGCCAATATGCCCGGATTTCCCCATCCCGGTAATCACCAGACGACCTTTGCACTGCAGGATAATTTCACATGCCTGACTAAAACGCTCATCAATCTGCGTGGCTAAAATCTGTAATGCTTGTTCTTCGATACGCAAGGTTTCAAGTGCAACTTTCTGGAAGTCTATTTGATTTGGCATATTTGGTGGGTTCAAAGTAGGTTTACCTTAACTCTATACAGAGTTGACTCAGTCTAGCAAAAAATAATTTTCGCAATTTTATCATATCTATGCAAATGGCAGGTTTCAAAATGTAGAGCTTTTCATAAAACTTAGACAGAATGTTTAGAAATTTCCCTGACCGAAAGCTCTTCATTATTCAGAATTTCATTATGTAAATCAGTTCTGGTTATCCTTTTTATTTTGCGTAGGCAATAAAAAACCCCAATCTTCCGATCAGGGTTTTTTGAATTTTGGAGCGGGAAACGAGACTCGAACTCGCGACCCCAACCTTGGCAAGGTTGTGCTCTACCAACTGAGCTATTCCCGCAATATGGGAGTGAATTATAGAGAGTTTCTGCTAACTGTCAACTCTCTATCGATTCAACTGCCGAATTAATCAGCACGACGCCATACAGTTCCTTGACGGGTATCTTCCAGCACCACTCCTTGGTCTAATAAAGACTGGCGGATTTCATCGGCACGAGCAAAGTTTTTCTCTTTTTTGGCATCTTTACGTTGCTGGATCAGATCTTCAATCTGCTCTTCAGACAAGCCTAAAGCTTCCTGACCAATATCAGACTTTAAGAATTCGTCGACATTGTGCTGTACCAGACCCAGAATATTGGTGAGATGGCGCAGAGTAGAATAATAAACAGCAGCCTGTTCCTGATTCTGATCTTTTACTGCACGATTCAGCTCTTTATTCAGTTCAAACAATACAGCAATGGCTTCTGGTGTATTAAAGTCATCACACATGGCTGTATTGAAACGCTCAACAAAGCTTTGATCCAGAGTTTCAACCAGTTGTTCGCCATATACTGCCTGATAAGCTTTGAAAGAATGATAGAAACGCATCAGCGTATTTTTCGCTTCTTTTAAGGCCACATCAGAATAGTTCACTGGGCTGCGGTAGTGTGAAGACACAATAAAGTAACGCACCACTTCCGGATGGAATTTTTCAATCACATCACGGATAGTAAAGAAGTTACCCAAAGACTTCGACATCTTTTCACCATCAACATTGATGAAGCCGGCATGCATCCAGTAGTTCACATACTGCTCACCTGTCGCTGCTTCAGATTGTGCAATCTCGTTTTCATGATGCGGGAAGCTTAAATCAGCACCGCCACCATGAATATCAAAATGATTGCCCAGGCAGCAGGTTGACATCGCAGAACATTCAATATGCCATCCTGGACGACCATTGCCCCATGGTGAAGCCCAAGAAGGTTCATTTTCTTTGGCATGTTTCCAAAGTACAAAGTCAAATGGGTGTTTTTTCTCAACTTCGACGTCTACACGTTCAGAAGCGCCTGCCTGCATATCTTCCAGTTTACGGCCTGAAAGGCGGCCGTATTTGGCAAATTTTTCAACTTCGAAATAAACATCGCCATTATTTGCCGGATATGCAGTCCCTTTTTCCACTAGCGTACCAATCATGTTTTGCATTTGATTGATGTAATCGGTGGCTTTTGGTGCTTCATCCGGTGCAAGACAGCCTAATTTGGCAAAGTCTTCATTCATGGCATCAATAAAACGGCTGGTCAGTGATGAAATGCTTTCCCCATTTTCATTGGCACGTTTAATAATCTTGTCGTCAATGTCGGTGATATTGCGTACGTATTTCACCTTCCAGCCCTGACTGCGCAGGAAACGGATAATATAGTCAAATGCAACCACCGTGCGTGCATGTCCAATATGACAGTAGTCATAGACCGTCATCCCACAGACATACAGATCAATCTGACCTTCTTTACGAGGCACAAATTCTACTTTTTTACGTTGCTCTGAGTTATATAGAACAAATGGTTGCATAGGTCTTCTAGAATGCTTTTACAAATGATGGTTCATCTTAACCTAAGCATTATTTTTCATAAAGTTTTAAGAAAAGTTTTCAAGACTTTTTCTGCGGTTATTTTTTATTACATAGACAGATCATGCATGGAACGTAAGAGCCTTAAATTGCAATTTGCAGTATGAGTAAAGAAATTAAGGACTTTCAGAAATAAAGTCCATAATGATCTACTAAATACCACCTGTAAAACCATCAGCATGATCCGTGAAAGCTACACCTGATTATTGAAAAATCATAATTCAGTAATTAAAAAAAGCCCTCTATCTTAAGAGGGCTTTTTCATTTCAGGACTTAGAAGTGGTATTTCAAGCCTAACTGAATCAGGTAATCGCTTGATTTAGATGCATTACCTGTCAACTCGCCAAACCAGTTCCATTTACTGCCACTGGTATAGTTCAAACCGACACCATATAAGAAGTAATCCTTGTCAAAGGGCGGAGCCTGATAACCATACTGGATTGTATTATCTACATTGGACGAGATTGTGACCATGCCATTATCACGATCAAAGGCATCGGCATACTCACCATAACCAGTCAGGTAAAGATTCTGGTTTAGCTCATAGTCAAAACGCACACTCACATGCGCTTTAGTTTCAGCCACATCTACATCACTTACAGTCAGACCAATAACAGTATCTTCTTTGACCGCATCCAGTTTTGCAGCGTTATAGCTTAAAGCCATGTATGGTGAAACAGTCAGACGGTCAGCGAAGAAGTCATAACCCAGTTCAGCATAAGCACCGTATTTAAACAGATCAGCTTTATTGGATTCTTTCACCGAATCAAGCCCATCAGTCACAGTACGGTTAAACTCAACATCACCGAAACCAAGCTGCACATTACCTGAAACATATACACCCTTGTCAGATTGCCATTTTGCATAAGCGCCCAGACCAGTTACATCAGTTTCAGTTGAAGCATCAGCCAAAATGTTGGTGACGGATCTTGAATTGCGATCCCCGCATTGGTCAGGTCTTCAGCCGTGATCGTACCATTCTGATAATCCTGAATATATTTAAATATCTTTTGGACAGAATGTTACAGATATGCATTCTTTTGAACATCAAGATCAGCAATCTCGATCCTTACCCGTTTAGTAGGCGCAGCGTTATCCACAACATTAAATTTAGCTTTGTCATAAGTATAAGCAAGCGTAGTCAGTGTAGTACCGCCATTAGTCGGGAGTGTATTCACTGTTGTAGAGGATTTTGCACCACCACATGCAGTCACCATTATAGCAACTACCGCCAAAGAAAGAGCTGTTGTAATTGTCTTCATCTTAGTTTTCATACCCCTTATCATCTTTAGTTATCAAGCTATTTTTAATTTAAATTAAGGTCTTATGAGTGATAAAAGCACTCATGAATTATCATAGAGGAATTAATTAAGTATTTGTAAAATAATGATAAATTATCATCAGGTAAAAGAATTATTATTTTCAATGAATTTTATAGATATTTTATAGCAGGTATTTAATTGAAATACCTACTATTTTATAAAATTAATCAATTGAGAAATGTATTATCCCAACTCATTTCTAATATTATTCACCATATGTAATAAGCGTGGTGCAATATCATTTTTGATTTTCTCTTCATTGAGGAGGAAACTTGGACCGCCGCAGTTAAACACCAGTAGACCATGCTGTTCATGGACAAAAGGAACTGCAACCGAATTCACATCCTTATGCCATTCACCGATTGAAAAGCAGAAACCATATTCCTGATAGTCTTTAAATGACTTCTCCAGATTTTTTTGGATCTGTGGCCATTCTTCAACATGTTTACGGCGAATCGCATCAAGCAGAAAATCACGCTCATCTTCTGGCATTGCAGCCAGACAGGCACGCCCCATTGAACTTAAATGAATCGGCAAATGGGTTCCTACCTGACGACGCATGGTGACATTGCCTTTGCCCTGCACCACATCCAGATAAATCATGTTCAAACGGTCGCGGGTCGCCATTGCAACGGCTGCCTCAGCATAGTCTGCCAGATTTTTCATTAATGGATGAGCAACCGATCGCAAGGATAAATTCGACAGCATCGAATAACCAAAAGACAGTACGCCGACTGAGAGCTGAAACTTGCTCGAATTCGGAACCTGCTTTAAATATCCTAAACGGGATAAGGTATGGGTTAAACGGGTAATCGTCGGTTTAGGTAGACCTGTCATCTGTGACAGTTCCTGATTGCCCAGATGCTGATGTTTTGGACTAAAGCAGCGCAGTAACTCCAGACCACGTGCTAAAGCTGTAATAAATTGACGGTCATTTTCATCCTGCATATCTTCGATCGGATGCAATAACTCATGACGCAAAGGCGCAATTAATCTTTCTTCCGACTGATCGGTTTCAGGTACATCATCAGACATGTCTTCACCGTCCTTCAATTTCATAATAAGTGTTTCGCATTGCGAAATTATAAATAATTATCTTGTATATAGCAAAGAAGCAACTTTGATTAAGTTGCTTCTTTATTGGACTTATGGGTTTTCTTTTTGATTAACCAACAATTCCTTGGGCTTTTAGGGCCTCCAGTTTTTCCTCATCCACGACACGTGAAAGAATCTCATTCGTATGCTCACCCAACATTGGTGGTGCTTTACGATATTCAACCGGGGTACGTGATAATTTAATTGGTGAACCAATCACCGTTAATTTTTCTTTTAACGGATGGGGGATCTCAACCAGCATATTACGCGCTTGCACTTGTGGTTCCTGGAAAGCCTGTTCCAGATTATTGATCAGGCCTACCGGAACTTTCACTGCATGAATTGCTTGCACCCAATGCTTCGCAGTATTGCTTAAGAAATGTTTGGCTAGCAGCTCTGTGATTTCTGCACGATGCTGAATACGCAGTGCATTGGTCACAAAGCGTGGATCTTGCGGTAAATCTGGCAGACCAATGGCAGCGCTCAAAGCTACAAACTGTTTGTCATTACCACAGGCGATGATGAAATCCTGGTCCGCAGCACGGAATACCTGGTAAGGCACAATATTGGCATGTGCATTACCATAACGGCCCGGGATTTTACCTGAAGCCAGGTAGTTCATCCCTTGGTTTGCGAGTAACGCAACTTGTACATCTAGCAATGCCATATCAATATGCTGACCGAGACCAGTCACATGACGATTTAGCAAGGCTGCCTGAATGGCAATGGTCGAGTACAAACCCGTGGTCAAGTCAGCAAAAGCCACACCGACTTTTTGTGGTCCGCCCCCCGGTAAGTCATCTTTCTCACCAGTGACAGACATTAAACCGCCCATCCCCTGGATGATAAAGTCATAACCTGGTTCAGGTGCACGAGGGCCAGTTTGACCAAAGCCAGTAATTGAGCAATACACCAGTTTCGGATTAATCGCGCTCAGGCTTTCATAATCCAGACCGTATTTTTTCAATGAACCCGCTTTGTAATTTTCAATGACCACGTCAGAATCTACAGCCAGTGCTTTGACCAGTTCCTGACCTTCAGGCGTTGAAATATCAATCGTAACTGACATTTTATTACGGTTGGCTGACTGGTAGTACGCCGCTTCACGTGTATTTTCACCATGGTCATTTTTCATCCAAGGTGGTCCCCACATACGGGTATCATCACCCGTTTTAGGACGTTCAACTTTAATCACTTCAGCGCCTAAATCCGCGAGGATTTGACCACACCAAGGACCTGCAAGTACGCGACTTAAATCCAGTACGCGAATACCCTCTAATGCACCCATGTGTTTTTCCTTTGTTTATACGCGTTCGATGACCAGTGCCAGACCTTGGCCCACACCGATACACAGACTAATCACAGCATATTTTTTGCCGCTGCGCTGCAATTCACGAGCGGTGCTGAGCACTAAACGAGCACCTGAAGCACCGAGTGGATGCCCAACTGCAATCGCACCACCATTCGGGTTCACACGAGCATCATCAAATGCCACACCCAGACCTTTTAAGCATGCTAAAACTTGTGATGCGAATGCTTCATTGATTTCAATGATATCCATGTCATCCAACGTCAAGTTGGCACGTTTTAATGCTAGTTTGATCGCATCAACCGGACCGGCGCCCATAATACGTGGTTCAATACCCGCAGCCGCTGAAGCGATGATTTTCGCCATTGGCTGGATGCCCAGTTTTTCCTGAGCGGCTTCAGAACCAATGATTAGCGCTGCTGCACCATCATTGACACCAGAAGCATTACCCGCAGTCACTACACCGCCTTCAAACAGTGGGCGTAGTTTCTCTAAAGCTTCTAGATTAGAAGATGGGCGTGGATGTTCGTCTTGATCGACCAATTTTGGAGGCAATTTACGGCCTTGTGGCACTTCAACACCCACGATCTCACCAGCAAAGAAACCTGTCTGTTTAGCAGCTTCATATTTGGCTTGTGACGCTGCAGCAAACTGGTCTGCATCTTCACGGGTGACGCCATATTCCACCGCAACGTTATCACCGGTTTGCGGCATAGTGTCATTGCCGAACTGTTTTTCAATGGCAGGGTTCGGAAAACGTGCGCCGATGGTTGAATCGAATACTTTAAAATCACGGCTAAATGGTGTTTCAGATTTGGCAAAGACAAACGGTGCACGAGACATCGACTCGACACCACCTGCAAGGAAGATATCCCCTTCATTACAAGTAATCGCACGAGCTGCATCAATCACCGCTGCTAAACCTGAAGCACATAGACGGTTCACAGTTTGTGCTGGCGTTTTCACATCTAGACCCGCCAATAACGTTGCATGACGTGCAATATTACGGCTGTCTTCACCGGCCTGGTTAGTATTCCCCAGAATCACATCATCAAAAATATCAGCAGGCAGATTATGTTTTGCAACCAATGCCTTAATCACATGTGCAGCTAAATCATCTGGACGAACCTTTGCCAGGCTTCCTGCATGACGGCCAAATGGCGTACGTAATCCATCATAAATATATGCATTTAACATGAGTTTGATTCCTTAAACTGCTGCAGTGTGAAGAAGAGATAGTTTTAAACGGGCGCGGCGTTGTAACCATGGACTTGGACGATAACGCTGGTCACCAGTATTCGCCAGGATACGTTCCAGGATCAACAGGATACGTTCTGCGCCCAAAACATCACCCCATGAAATTGGTCCATGTGGGTAGCCCAGACCAAGTTTTACTGCTTTATCGATATCGGCTGCAGTTGCGATTTGTTGTTGGGCAATATCACAAGCCAGATTCACGACCATTGCCAATACGCGCTGTGCGACAAAGCCAATACTTTCAGCAATCACGGATACGCCATGACCATTTTTAGCAAACAATGCGTGTGCCTGGTCGATATAGGCTTTTTGAGTTGCAATCGAAGGCATGATGGTACGGTGCTTGGCAAAATCAGTCAGCATATCAATGCTGATTGCACGAGTCGCATCAACCTCAAAACGTAATGCAGCTGTTGTCGTGTCTTCACCATAAGTGGCCAATAGAATCAGACTGTCAGCTGCCGGAGTTTCAGCACTGTCGATGATCAAGCCTTGCTCACGGATATAGTCACGCAAGATGCTGGCATCCTGCTCAAGATCTGCTTTGATCCAGACTGGGCTGAATTCAGTTACTTCAGGCGCAATCTGAGCCGGAGCTTCATTGGTCTTTTGACCATCCTGATATTTATAGAAGCCTTCACCGACTTTACGACCGACTTTTTTACCAGCCAGCATTTGACGGGTTAAAGCGCTTGGACGATAACGATCTTCCTGATAATACTGGTTGAAAATCGATTCCATCACTGGATGGGAAACATCCAATGCAGTCAGGTCAAACAATTCCAGTGGTCCCATACGGAAACCGGCACCTTCACGCAGAATACGGTCGATTTCTGAAACAGAAGCTACACCTTCACCCAGGATTTTTAGTGCTTCAGTACCATAAGCACGACCCGCGTGATTGACAATGAATCCTGGCGTGTCTTTGGTACGCACACCAAAGTGACCCATATGTTGTGCCAGTTCGAGTAGATCTGCAACGACCTGTTCATCTGTTGCTAGGCCAGCAATCACTTCGACAATTTTCATCAAGGGCACTGGGTTAAAGAAATGGAATCCCGCCATACGACCTTGATGCTCAAGATTGGATGCAATCGCAGTCACTGATAAAGATGAGGTATTGGTTGCCAGAATGGTTTCTGGAGATACGATACCTTCCAATTGTTTAAACAGGCTTTGCTTGATGTCCAGATTTTCAATAATGGCTTCCACCACCAGATCAACCCCAGCCACTTCTTCAATGCTGTTTAGAATTTTAAAGCGTGCCAAAGTTTCATTCAGGACTTCTTCAGTGAATTTTCCTTTGGCTTGAAGTTTTTCAAGCGTAGCTTTAAGTTTAGCCAGACCTGCTTCTGCTGCACCTGCTTTGGCATCGAATAAACGCACTTCCAGACCTGCCTGGGCTGCGATTTGCGCAATACCCATGCCCATTACACCAGTACCGATGAGCGCCATAGATTGAATGGTCATGTCTTATTCTCCAGTGTACTGTGCAGGACGTTTTTCAAAGAACGCATTCACGCCTTCTTTCTGGTCTTTAGTATCAAACAAAATCTGGAAAGCTTTACGTTCCAGTGCCAAAGCACCTTGTAAAGATTGATCCTGTCCAAGATTGGTCACTTCCTTGATTTGCTGAACCGCAATTGGAGAGAAAGACGCAATCGTTTGGGCAATTTCAATGGCATGGGTAATGGTGTTTTCATCTTCTACGACTTCAGAAACCAAGCCCATACGCTCAGCCTCAGCAGCTTTCACCAATTTACCGGTCAATACCCAAACCATGGTTTGATATTTACCAATCGCGCGCAGTAAACGTTGTGTCCCACCTGCACCTGGCATCAAGCCCAGTTTCACTTCAGGCTGACCAAATTTGGCACTTTCACCGGCAATGATGATGTCCGCATGCATGGCCAGTTCACAGCCACCACCGAGTGCATAGCCATTGACTGCTGCAATAATCGGTTTCGGACAATCAGTAATGCTTTGCCAATATTGTTCAGTATGGCGTAAATACATTTGGGCTGTAGTTGCAGTGGTGAAATCTTTAATGTCTGCACCCGCAGCAAATACTTTTTCACCGCCGGTCAAAACAATCGCTTTTACAGCATCTAATTTTGAAAGGTATTGAAATGCTTCAGAGAGTTGCTGACGTAATTCCAGGTTCAAGGCATTACGTGCTTCCGGGCGATGGATTTGAACAATCGCGACGCCATCTTCCTGTACAGTCAATTTTAAAATTTCAGTGCTTTCCATAATCTTCTCATTTCGCACAGCGGTATTTAATTAACAATATACATAAATTTCGTTCAAAGTAAACTATTCAAATTTGAACAAAAAATATTTTATAACGCCTTAAAAATAGCATTAATCACATTAAATCAATTATTTAAATCTAATTTTATAGCAAAACATAAATATCGCACAGCGAAATATACTTTCGTATATATTGATCCTTGTTTTAATTTTAATTAGTATCCGCATAAATTTAGCTTAGTGATGAGTTTTTATTCACATTGGTCAAGATGTGGACAGAACGAAATCCTAGATACGGAGTTAGGACATGATTCGTGATCAGGAAACCTTAGACCAGTTGGTAGATATGATTCGCCAGTTTGTAGAAGGCGTATTAATCCCAAATGAAGAAATTGTTGCAGAAACGGATGAAATTCCTGCAGAAATCGTGCAACAAATGAAAGAGTTGGGCTTATTTGGTTTAACCATTCCTGAAGAATATGACGGTCTTGGCCTGACCATGGAAGAAGAAGTCTATATCGCTTTTGAACTGGGCCGCACTTCCCCTGCTTTCCGCTCATTGATTGGTACGAATAACGGTATCGGCGCATCTGGCCTGATCATCGACGGTACTGAAGAGCAAAAACAGCACTTCCTGCCAAAACTGGCTAGCGGTGAAATCATTGGCTCGTTCTGTTTGACTGAACCGGATTCAGGTTCTGATGCAGCATCTTTGAAAACCACTGCTGTGAAAGATGGCGATGAGTACATCCTGAATGGTACCAAGCGCTTTATTACCAATGCCCCACATGCGGGTGTGTTCACGGTAATGGCTCGTACCAACCCAGAATTAAAAGGTGCTGCAGCTATTTCAGCGTTCATCGTTGACAGTAAATTGCCAGGTATTTCACTGGGTAAACGTGACAAGAAAATGGGCCAGAAAGGCGCACATACCTGTGACGTGATCTTTGAAAACTGCCGTATCCCTGCATCAGCTTTGATTGGCGGTGTAGAAGGCGTTGGCTTTAAAACTGCGATGAAGGTTCTGGATAAAGGCCGTATCCACATTGCTGCACTGAGCGTGGGTGCTGCAACCCGTATGCTGGAAGATTCATTGCAATATGCCGTTGAACGTAAGCAGTTCGGTCAGGCGATTGCCAACTTCCAGCTGATCCAGGGCATGCTGGCAGATTCTAAAGCTGAAATTTATGCAGCGAAATGCATGGTGCTTGATGCAGCGCGTCGTCGTGATGCCGGCCAGAATGTAAGTACTGAAGCATCATGCGCAAAAATGTTTGCAACAGAAATGTGTGGCCGTGTCGCTGACCGTGGTGTGCAAATCCATGGTGGCGCGGGCTACATCAGTGAATATGCAATTGAGCGCTTCTACCGCGATGTGCGTTTATTCCGTCTTTATGAAGGAACCACGCAGATCCAGCAAGTCATTATTGCTCGCAATATGATTCGCGAGGCGACTCAGTAACAAGTTTGGCCTGATCAACTCTCCTTGCGATCAGGCCTTTTTTATAGGTAATGGATGATGGCTATAACGAATACAATTTCAAAAATTGGCCCAAATACCTGGAAAATCGCATTTATTTTTGCATTCCTCGCCCTGCTGGTCGATGGTGCGGATTTAATGCTGCTTTCCTACAGCTTAAACAGTATTAAAGCTGAATTTGGTCTAACCTCTGTCGAAGCTGGGATGCTCGGAAGCTTTACCCTTGCAGGTATGGCAGTTGGAGGTATATTCGGAGGGTGGGCTTGTGATAAATTCGGTCGTGTACGTACCGTCGTTGTCTCAATCCTTTTATTTTCGGCATTGACTTGTGGTCTTGGTTTTACCCAAAGCTTTGCTCAATTTGGTGCATTACGTTTCTTCGCTTCTCTTGGCTTAGGTTCTCTGTATATTGCATCGAATACTTTAATGGCTGAGTACGTGCCAACTAAATATCGTACAACTGTTTTAGGTACATTACAGGCTGGCTGGACTGTTGGCTATATCGTTGCGACTTTGCTTGCGGGCTGGTTAATTCCAGATCACGGCTGGCGCATGCTGTTCTATGTTGCTGCAATTCCAATCGTGATGGCGATCCTAATGCATATCATGGTTCCAGAACCAGCTGCATGGCAAGAAAACCGCTTCAAGAAAGTTGAAGTGACTGACAAACCTGCTGAGTCGACCTGGAAGCTGATTTTCCAGGATAAGAAAAACCGTAACATGTTTATCTTATGGGCTTTGACTGCTGGTTTCCTTCAGTTTGGTTATTATGGCGTCAACAACTGGATGCCGACATACCTTGAAAGTGAACTGGGTATGAAGTTCAAGGAAATGACTGCATACATGGTGGGTACTTATACCGCGATGATTCTAGGTAAAATCCTTGCAGGCTTAATGGCAGATAAATTCGGACGTCGTTTTACTTATGCCTTCGGTGCAATTGGTACTGCGATCTTCCTGCCACTGATCGTATTCTATAACTCATCAGACAATATCCTGTACTTATTGGTGATCTTCGGTTTCCTATATGGTATTCCATATGGTGTGAATGCGACTTATATGACTGAAAGCTTCCCAACCAATGTACGTGGTACAGCAATTGGTGGTGCATATAACGTAGGTCGTTTAGGTGCTGCAATTGCCCCAGCAACCATTGGTTATCTGGCAACTGGCGGTTCGATCGGTTTAGGCTTCCTAGTCATGGGTGCGGCATACTTTATCTGTGGTTTGCTTCCTGCGCTATTCATCAAAGAAAAACTCTACGATCCTCAAAAATCTTAATCCGTTTTATAAAAAGCCTCCTAGGAGGCTTTTTTCATAATCAATTCCCAACTTTCTATTTAAAAACTTTTTCACTGTGGTAAAATACCGCTAAGCGAAACAGGATTTCTTATTATGGAAGATATTTCTAGAGAATCGATGGAGTTTGACGTTGTGATCGTAGGTGCGGGTCCTGCCGGCCTGTCTGCTGCAATCAAGATCCGTCAACTTGCAATTGAAAACAATTTAAATGATCTGTGCGTTTGTGTCGTAGAAAAAGGCTCCGAAGTCGGTGCACATATTCTTTCAGGTGCTGTGCTTGAACCACGTGCCATGAACGAACTGTTCCCGAACTGGAAAGAAGAAGGTGCGCCTTTAAATGTTCCTGTGACAGAAGATAAAACTTTCTTCCTTCTTTCAGATGAAAAATCACAAGAAGCCCCACACTGGATGGTACCGAAAACCATGCACAATGATGGCAACTATGTCATCTCTCTGGGCAACGTGGTGCGCTGGTTAGGCCAGAAAGCTGAAGAGCTGGAAGTATCGATCTTCCCGGGCTTTGCCGCTTCAGAAATTCTGTATCATGAAGATGGTACGGTCAAAGGTATCCAGACCGGTGATATGGGGATTGGCAAAGATGGCGAACCGACGCATAACTTTGCGCCAGGTTATGAGCTGCATGCCAAATATACGATTTTTGCTGAAGGCTGCCGTGGTCATTTAGGTAAACGCCTGATCCAGAAATTCAACCTGGATAAAGATGCTGATCCGCAGCACTACGGTATCGGCATTAAAGAACTGTGGGAAATTGATCCAGCGAAACACAAACCAGGTCTGGTAATGCACGGTGCGGGCTGGCCTTTATCTGAAACCGGTTCTTCAGGTGGCTGGTGGTTATACCACGCTGAAAACAACCAGGTGACTCTGGGCATGATCGTGGATCTTTCTTATGAAAATCCACACATGTATCCATTCATGGAAATGCAGCGCTGGAAAACGCATCCACTGATCAAACAATATCTGGAAGGCGGTAAACGTATTTCTTATGGTGCGCGTGCCGTAACTAAAGGTGGTTTTAACTCCCTGCCGAAATTTACCTTCCCGGGTGGATCTTTAATTGGTGATGATGCAGGATTCCTGAACTTTGCCAAGATCAAAGGCTCACACACTGCCATGAAATCTGGCATGTTGTGTGGCGAAGCAGTCTTTGAAGCGATTGCTGCCGGTGTAGAAAAAGGCGGTGACCTGGCGATTGCGCGTGTGACCGAAGGTGAAGACTTCTTTGTAAAAGAACTGACATCTTATACAGACAAGTTCAACAATAGCTGGCTGAAAGAAGAGTTGTATAGCGCACGTAACTTTGGCCCAGCAATGCACAAGTTCGGTCAATGGATGGGTGGTGCATTCAACTTCATCGACCAGAACGTGTTTAAAGTGCCGTTCACGCTCCATGATTTAGTGCCAGACTTTAAAACTCTGAAAACAGTCGATGCAGTGAACTTCAAGCCGAACTATCCAAAACCGGATGGCAAGCTGACCTTTGACCGTCTGTCTTCTGTTTTTGTATCGAATACAGTGCATGAAGAAAACCAGCCTGCGCATTTAAAACTGACCGATGCTTCGATTCCAGTAGATGTCAACTTACCGAAATGGGATGAGCCTGCTCAGCGCTACTGTCCGGCGGGTGTGTATGAAATCATGGAAAATGATGATGGTTCGAAACGCTTCCAGATCAATGCAGCAAACTGTGTGCACTGCAAGACCTGTGACATCAAAGATCCATCTCAGAATATCACCTGGGTAACACCGGAAGGTGGCGGTGGTCCGAATTACCCGAATATGTAGGGTAATTTGTGTGAGTAAGAAATCTTTTTCTTGTTCATATACCCAATTTTGAAGCAGTTATAACTAACACTTCACTTTAATTTTTTAGGTAATCCCAGTTCCCTAGGGAGCTGGGATTAAAAATAATCAAGAATAAAAAAATAAAAACAGATTCACGTCTTTTTCGCTGACTTGCTGCTTAGACCAGCTTATTGATTGTGAAATATTGTGTCCCAGTAAAAAACCAAGACCTTATCTAGTCATTTTTATCCATATACATTGTCTTTAATTAAAATTAATTGCCTGAATATACAAACACTTTAGTCGTATTTCTCTTTGGTTCTTCCTATTCAAAATGCTATTGTACAAAAAGTTTCCAATTTCTTATTTTCTAATCACGATCTAGTTTCATGACCTATAAACTGAATGCCCGACATCTGGTGCTAGACCTGCTCTATGCCTCACATAACTCTACTGTTAGCATCAAACAGATGTTATGTGCAGCAGATTTATTAGGAATCTCTGACAACAGCTTGCGGGTTGCAGTAGCACGACTCAATCAGGATCAGATCATTCAGTCAGTAGAACGCGGCATTTATCAGTTAATTGAAAAAAAATTTGATACTTCTTTTATCAGCCTGAACAAACATCCCAATATGCAGACCGCTACGGCTTGGGATGGTAAGTACATTCTGGTTTATACTGGTGCTTTGGGGCGAGTAGATCGTACGGCCTTATCTAAACGGGAAAAAGCCCTGCGTTATTATGGATTTCAGGAGCTGGAACAGAATGTGTTTATCCGCCCGGATAATTTACAACTTGGTTTGAACGAGCTTAAATCAGCAGCCGTCAAGTTTGGCCTAGATCAAGGCGCACGATTTTTTCAGGTTAGCGAGATCGATCAGCACACCCATGTATCTGCACTTTGGGATATTCATGGCCTCCATCAAACCTATTTAAATATTAGTCAGGAAATTGAGCAGTGGTTTGAAAGTCATGAATATTTATCCTTGGCTGAATCAGCTAAAACTGCCTTTTATCTGGCGAAATCTGCCGTATTTAGTCTGCGTGCAGATCCATTATTGCCTGAAGAGTGGCTAGACGCTCCAGCCCGACAAAAGTTTGAACTGGCTGTACGGCGTATGGAAGAGCAAGGCCAGCAGTTATGGCAGCAATATTTTCAGCAGCAAGGCGTATAATTTATTTCCTATACACTCACAAAAATAAATTGACTGTAATATTTTAATTCAAATATAGTGACAAGAAATACAAGAACTAAATCAAGGCAAAATAATGAACAGTAAAGTGAGTGTCACAGAGCTATTTAGCCGTGAAGAAATCAGGGAGCTGACTACCCCATCCGATTTACAGGGTGCTCTGGCAGTGGGCTCAACTTGGGCTGTGATTGTTTTGACCTTTGGCACAATTGCTTATAGCTGGGAATATTTACCAGTCTGGGGAAAAATATTGATGTGTGCCTTGGCATTAGCCATTCTGGCGGGTCGCCAACTCGCTATGGCCATTTTGATGCACGACGCCTCACACCATAGTTTGTTTAAAACCAAGTGGCTAAACACACACTTTACTGACTGGTTGTGTGCCCGTCCGATCTGGAATGAGGTCGGTAAATATCGTCCTTATCATTTGAAACATCATGCCCGCACCTCTCAACCTGATGATCCAGATTTAGGTCTGGTCAAAAACTTTCCAATTACTAAACAATCATTATTCAGAAAATTCTTTAGAGATTTAAATGGTCAATCCGGCCTAAAATTTCTGGCTGGCCGTGTCTTGATGGATTTAGAACTTCTGGAATGGAGTGTTTCCAATGATCCGAAACCAATTCCTCGTGGTAATCGCAACAATCTGGAACTGGCAAAGAATCTATTAAAAAATAGCTCGGGCATGCTGATTTCCAATGCTGCCCTATTTTCTGCACTTTGGGCCAGCGGTCATCCGAAACTTTATTTATTGTGGCCGTTAGCTTATATCACTCCTTTCCCACTCTTTATTCGTATCCGGGCAATGGCTGAGCATGCTGGTCTGGAAACTAGCCATTCTGCTTTAACTAATACCCGTACCACCCGTGCAGGATGGCTAGCGCGTGCTTTCGTTGCACCGATTCATGTAAATTATCATATTGAACATCATTTAATGGCCTCTGTTCCACATCAAAATCTGCCCAAAATGCATCAGATGTTGCGAGAGCGCGATTACGTGAAAGCACCACCGAGTTATAAAGATGTAATTGTTTCATTATTAAAAGGCTAAAATAAAAGATCGAAGTTTAAAAATACATTAAGTGTGATGGCAAAATTTCTCACACTTAATGTTGATGGCTTTCCTTATGCTTATAATGCTCATGTAAATGGGCTGATTGCCGATGCTGTTCTGGGGGACAATCTTCTGCTTCAATCTGCAATGTCATCTCGGTAATGTGATGTTCATGGTGCAACATCTCAAACGCCTCCTGATGCAACTTTTTATAGTCAACGTCTGGCGCAACTAAATGCACCGTTAACATCACCTTCTTGGAAGTAATCGCCCAGACTTTTAGCTGATGAATATCTTCAACACCGTCTAGCGCCAGTAGGTCATGGCGCAGTTTTTCAATATCGATTTCATCGGGAACCCCTTCCAGCAGAATATTGATACTCTGTTTCAATAAAATCCATGTCCGTGGAATGACCCAGAATCCGATCATGACCGCAATCACGGTGTCGATCCACATCCAGCCACTGAAATAGATGATCACTGCGCCAATAATGACACCCACCGAACCTAGTGCATCACTCAGTACTTCCAGATAAGCTCCTTTAATATTCAAGCTTTCCTGACTGCTAGAAACCAGAATTTTCATGGAGATCAGGTTAATGACTAGTCCGAGTATAGCGACAATCAACATGCCCAGACTTTCAATTTCAGGGGGATGACTCAAACGCTGGTAAGCTTCAAACAGGATATACATCGCTACCAGAAATAGCATAATCGCATTAAACAAAGCTGCCAGAATTTCAAAACGCTGGTAGCCAAAGGTACGTTTATCATCTGCGGGTTTTTGCCCGATCTTAATCGCAGCCAGTGCAATTGCCAATGCAGCAGCATCAGTAAACATATGCGCTGCATCAGAAAGCAAGGCCAGACTCTGAGTCATAAAACCGGCAATAACTTCTACAATTAAAAAGGCTGTCGTTAGGGCTAAGGCGATGGACAGTTTTTTGGCATTCTTGGCACTAACTTCTACATGACTATGATCATGATGATGTGATCCACCCACCTTATACTCCTTTTCATTTGAATCTGATTCTAAGTTTTAGCTACTTCTTATTACCTATACTTTCTATACTACGCTTGCTCTGCTGATATTTAAGCAATTTTTTGTATAACTTGGCTCTCTTTTAAAATATCCATGTCTATTCATTAAGCAAACTTAGTACTTAAATTATTAAATTAACCTCTCTACCGGACATAGAATCAAAACTCAGCATGAGTCCTCAATTTTTCATTTTCCAAAATCCAGGACTGCACTGAAGATCGCTGAAAATTACGCTGGATATAAGCCTGAATTTTTTCGGGAAGCTCAACATCGTGACTAAGCAGGCGATGCAGCATAAAGGCTAGATCAAAGTCTGCAATTGACCATTGTTCGGTGAGCCAAAGCTCTTCAACTAAAGTTTCTGTGATTGCCAGTAAGCGCTGAATATCCTGCATGGTTTCAGCCGATGCGATTAAAGGCCTTTTAGGTGGAACAAAGATCGAAGTTGAGGGCATATCCTGCCGGATAGAGGAAAAATCAGTTTTAATCAAAGCCTGAACGGCGCGACATTTTGCTCTGGCTTTCATCTCTGCAGGATATAAAGCAGGATAATCCGGTGCCGGAAAAGCATCTTCCAGGTATTCAGTAATCGCCCACGATTCAAATAAATGAAAATCATCAATGATCAGACAAGGAACTTTGCCACTCGGACAAATTTTACGATAAGCCAAAGATTGCTGTTCCAGCAGATCCAGATCGATCATTTTTTCCTGAAAGTTGAGTCCTTTCTCTTTTAGAGCCACATAAACCGACATGGCATAAGGACTGATACGTTTTTTATCGACATATAAGCAGATATTGTGCATTTTTTATCCTGCCTCTTATGATTATCCACTGCTTTCTACTCTAACGCCTTTTTTATAGAAAAGGAAAATATCGCTGCATATTGATACAAAGCGGAGTTATAGTCTTACATAGGATTGCCGATTCGGATGAATCACCTACCTAAGGCTAAATCACCGGATTAAAAAGACTTCTAATTTTTTGCAGAATAACGTTAAATAAATATTTTCCATTTAGACCTGACTGCTATGCTGAACCTTGATCACTTCCCCGATACCGTATATGCCATTCAACATCTGGCTTTTGAAGACCTAGGTGCCTGGGAAGATGTATTTTATCAGTTGGGATTACGTGTTCGCTATTTTGAAGCCGGTATTGATGACCTGCGTAAAGCGTATGAATATAAAGGTCTGACAATTATTTTAGGGGGTCCAGTTGGTGTTTATGAAACGGAGGACTACCCTTTCTTACAACAAGAAATAGACTTACTTAAAGTGCGTTTAGAAAAGAATTTACCCACTTTAGGTATTTGTCTGGGTGCTCAACTCATTGCTCATGCACTCGGTGCTAAAGTCTATGCAGGACATAGCAAAGAAATTGGCTGGTCTAAGCTCACTCTTCCAGCCACTGAAAATAATCCACTACAAGCCTTGGAAAATATTGAAGTGCTACACTGGCATGGCGATACTTTTGATCTGCCTAAACAGGCTGAATTATTAGCCAGTTCCAATCTCTACCCAAATCAGGCTTTTCGCTTAGGATCAAATATTCTGGCTCTGCAATTTCATGCTGAAGTATCCAGTGAAAGTTTAGAGAAATGGCTGATTGGACATACCTGTGAGTTACGCAAAGCCCAAATCAATATCCCCACCTTGCGGGCGGATCATCAAAGCTATGCACCCGCGCTTGAACAGGCAGCCAGTTCGGTATTGATGCATTATTTAGAAAACCTGCAACTTAAATAACCGTAATAAAAAAGCACCCTATTGGGTGCTTTCTTAATTTGTCATTCTTACTTTTTCGGAGCAGGTACAGAAGCCTCGGTAGTAATGTTCACTGTAATTTTATCGCCCACATTTGGAACATAGCCGCCTACCCCAAAGGCTGAACGGTTAAATGAAGTGGTTGCATTAAAACCAATCGTTTGTAATTTGGTCATTGGATGTACGCCTTGTTTATTTAAAACTGCATCCAGTACCACAGGTTTAGTGACATCTTTCACGGTTAAGTTACCGGTGATTTTGTATTTGTTTTTGCCTAAAGCCTGAACTTTAGTACTTTTAAAAGTGATATTCGGATATTTGGCAGCATCAAAAAATTCTGCTGTCTTAATATGGTCATCCAGCGCTTTCACATTCGTATTAATGCTTGCAACCGGGATATTCACATTGACCGAAGAATTCGCAGGTTTTTCATTATCAACATTAATCGTACCCTGGATATCACTGAAGTTTGCAGATGGTGTAGAGAAACCAAAGTGGCTCCAAGAGAAAACCGTTGCTGAATGAGTCGGGTCAATCGTATAAGCCACTGGTTTTGCCATAGAAAATGTTGCTACAGATGCGACCGCCAAGCCTAATGCTAATGTTTTTAAATTCATGTTTTTATCTCACGTTTTGGATGTTATTAAGTGTATAGAATCTGGAACCGTTTACAGCCTTAAAGATAAAACGTTTTGTTGCAGCAATGAAACGATAAAATTGTAAGTTATTTTTTTAATTTTTTGAGCTTTAATCCATACGGTACTGAATAAATCCAGTTTTCTTGGCGACTTTGTTATACAACGCTTGCGCCTGATGATTTGATTCCTGAGTCAGCCAGTAAACCCGGTCGCAATTACGCTGCTGCGCTACCTGATAGACATGCTGAATCAACTTTCGCGCCACGCCCCGTCCGCGATAGTCCGGATAGGTAAATAGATCCTGCAAATAAGCATATGGTCTTACTGTCCAGCTACTGTCATGCTCAACCACATGAACTAGCCCGACTACTTTTCCATCAATCAGTGCAGCAAAACCATACATATTGTCCTGTCCAGGACTAGTGAGCTTGGCCCAGGTATTTTCACTGATTTTTTCCGAAATTTGCGCCTCATAAAAGGTTTGATAGCCTTTCCATAAAAACAGCCATTCGGGCTGTGATATTTGCTCTAGAGATTTGATCTGGATCTGGGATGATATTTCCATATTGAGTAACTTCTTTGGTTTATGTCTTTCATTATCTTTAAGTCAATTATTTACGATATGAGTCATTAAGTTTTTATGATGGCACGAACTTAGATTTATCTTATCTAATGTTCATAAGCAACTGCCAGATGAAAATCATCCGATATAAAAAAAGCCCCGCTCAGGGACTTTTAGTATTTTCTATTAAAGTTTTTCAACCAGAATACGATCCACCTGTTTCAAACCAGAATGCTTTTCATGGTTCTTGCGACGTACTTTAATGATTTTTTCTTCAGCCATTTCCTGAAGTAATAGCTCAACCGCAACCATTGCTTCAAGGGGGAGATCCTGCCCGATCCATTTCTGCTCGCCTGCATCCATTAAAGTAATTTCATCACTAATTTGTTCATACAAGCTCATGTTTATCTCACTCTTTCATTTCAATTATGGGAGAACACTTTTTAGCGGTTGCCACATGAAAACAAGGCTAGAAAGCGAAAAAACAAAAGACGCCCCAAAACTGGGGCGCCCTTAAAAAACGACTTAATCAGTTGATTAAGCAGTAATCTCTTTTACAGCTGTTACAACAGCTTCAGTTGTAATACCGAAGTGTTTAAACAGGTCTTTAGCAGGTGCAGATTCGCCATAAGTAGTCATACCGATCACACGACCATCCAGACCTACAAATTTCCACCAGTAATCCACATGTGCAGCTTCAACCGCTACACGCGCACGAATATTTGAAGGAAGAACCGCTTCACGATACGCAACATCCTGTTTCACAAACTCTTCAGCACATGGCATAGATACGACACGTACACCTTCAAGCTGTGCATAAGCTTCCATCGCAAGAGAAACTTCAGAACCAGTCGCAATGATAATCGCTTTCAATTCACCTTTTTCTTCAGCCAGAACATAACCACCTTTCGCTACATTCTCAATTTGTGCTTGAGTACGCGTTTGGAATGGCAGGTTTTGACGAGAGAAGATCAACGCTGTTGGACCTTCTGAACGCATTAAAGCAGATTTCCAGGAAATCGCTGCTTCAACAGTGTCACATGGACGCCATGTATTCAGGTTTGGTGTACCACGTAAAGATGCGATTTGTTCGATTGGCTGGTGTGTAGGACCATCTTCACCCAGACCGATTGAATCGTGAGTGTAGACATGAATCACACGTTGTTTCATCAGCGCAGACATACGTACTGCATTACGTGCATATTCCATAAACATCAGGAATGTTGCTACATAAGGAATGAAACCGCCATGCAATGCTACACCATTGGCAATCGCAGTCATACCAAATTCACGTACGCCGTAATGAACATAGTTACCTGCTGGATTGTCCTGTACGCCTTGTGCACCTTTCCAAAGTGTCAGGTTAGAACCTGCAAGGTCAGCAGAACCGCCTAGTACTTCTGGTAGTGAAGGCACAAGAGCTTGTAACGTATTTTGGCTCGCTTTACGTGTAGCAATGGTTTCTTCTTTTGCATTTACTTCAGCGATATAAGCATCCGCTTTTGCAACAAAGTCAGCTGGAAGATCACCAGAAAGACGACGTTTTAATTCAGCTGCTTCAGTTGGATATTTTGCTGCATAAGCGGCAAAAGTTTCATTCCATGCTGCTTCAGCTTGTGAACCTTTATCTTTGGCATCCCAAGCTGCGTATACATCTTCAGGAATGACAAACGCTTCATCTGACCAGCCCAAAGCTTCACGAGTCAATACGATTTCGTCATTACCTAAAGGAGCACCGTGACAGTCTTCTTTACCCTGTTTGTTTGGTGAACCTAAACCGATCACTGTTTTACACATGATGATGGTTGGTTTATTCACTTCAGCTTTTGCTTCAACAGTGGCTTGACGGATTGCATCAGCATCATGACCGTCAACTTTGATCACTTGCCAGCCATAAGACTTGAAGCGTTGTTCTGTATCGTCAGAGAACCAGCCTTCAACTTCACCGTCAATCGAAATACCGTTGTCATCATAGTAAGCAATCAGCTTACCCAGACCTAAAGTACCTGCCAAAGAACATGCTTCATGAGAAACACCTTCCATCAAGCAGCCATCGCCCAGGAAGCAGTAAGTGTAGTGATCTACAACTTTGATATCTTCCTTGTTGAATTGCGCTGCTAAAGTTTTTTCAGCCAGTGCAAAACCAACAGCATTTGCGATACCTTGGCCTAATGGGCCAGTGGTTGTTTCAATACCCGGTGCATAGCCCAATTCTGGGTGACCTGGAGTTTTAGAATGAAGTTGACGGAATGCTTTAAGATCTTCAATTGAAAGATCATAGCCCGTTAAATGAAGAAGTGCGTATTGAAGCATAGAGCCATGGCCATTCGACAATACGAAACGGTCACGGTTAGCCCAATTCGGATTTGTTGGGTTATGGTTTAAGAATTCGCGCCAAACCACATCAGCGATATCTGCCATCCCCATTGGAGCACCTGGATGTCCTGAGTTTGCTTTTTGCACAGCATCCATTGCCAATACACGAATTGCGTTTGCAATACGACGTTCATTAAGCGGGGTTGTCATAAATCAGCGTCCAAATAAATTCAGAAGAAATAGGAAATGATGAAAAGACTTTCAAAACTGCCGTCTATTGTCTTAAAAAAACAGCGAGGGGTAAAGACTAGCCTACAATATTTATCAATTTATTGATCTTGTATTTACCTATCGGATAAATATTCTGCACTTTTAAGGTGCATTGATTGACTAGAGTCTAAGTTAAATTCTAATAAGATGATAAATCTGGGATTATTCTTAACTATTTTTTATAAATTAAACTTTTACAATATGCTGAATTCCTTTTCAGGATACATGCATATAGGGATCAAAACAGAAGATCCAGATTTAACTAAATGATCTTTTCCAGGCTATAAAAATGCATATGTGAATATCTAATGTCTGCCCAAGATCATCAGACATGAAAAGATAAAGGTTGAAGTTCAATCAGGCTAGTCGATACCACGAAAATCATTGTCCTCGACACTCTTTAGGTAAATAACGCTGACTGATATCGCTCGAAGAACAACTGCCGCCATAGACATCAAAGGCGATGGATTTGCCACGGATTGCCGTATCTACCCCATCCTGTCGGAACTTAAATTCAATTCGACAAGCTGCATTGATCACGACTTTTTCAATATATTGGGTTCCGCTGCCAATTTGACGGCCCGCATCACAATGTCCATCAGAGGCAATAAATTGAGTTCGATAGCTACCTGCCTGCTCAAAAACCTCCGCTAGTTGGCTTCGCACGACATAACTGTGATAACTCATGCCTGCTACTGTCGCCAGAATGGCAATAATTGTGAGTACAATCATGACTTCAATCAAGGTAAACGCCTTTTGATACATGCTTTTCCATCTCCGTACAGTCTTTTAAACAAGTCCATACCAAAAGATTTCGCCACTTCCTGACAGGCGGTTTCTGAAGGCTTGAAGCTACTATGCAGAGTCGTACTATTTGCAGCAAGGCTGTCTGTCGTATGATCAATACACCCGCCTTAAGTTATTAATAGAATGATCACTTTCCTTGATATTTTAAACACTCTAATTTTTATATTTTTCTTAGTATTTGGTTCTGCGAATTTATCTGGAAATATCACTGCTTAATAAGCGTCTCTTATCAATTCACAAACTATTTATTAAGTTTATTAAATGAATTTACCCTGCTGTTTAATTAGGCATATCAGTTTTTTTAATTCCAATAATCAAATAAAAGCACAATAATTTGAAACAATTTCGTGCAATTTTGTCGAGTTGCGCTAGTCCTAGAGCACAAGTCGATGTAACATATCGGGTCTTTAAATTTAACTGTGATAGGACTATGCGCGAGTACGCTGTATTTACTTCGGAATCTGTAAGCGAAGGCCATCCAGATAAAATGGCTGACCAAATCAGTGATGCTATCTTGGATGCAATCTTAAAAGAAGACCCATACGCACGGGTTGCTTGTGAAACGCTTGTAAAAACAGGTGCGGTTGTACTTGCCGGTGAAATCACAACAACTGCGAACATCGATTTTGAAGCGGTTGTCCGCCATACCGTTAACAGTATTGGTTATCATCATTCTGACCTTGGCTTTGATGGTTCGACTTGTGCGATCATCAACATGATCGGTAAACAGTCTCCTGAAATTGCTCAGGGTGTAGATCGTCAGAAACCTGAAGATCAAGGTGCCGGTGACCAGGGCTTGATGTTTGGTTATGCCAGCCGTGAAACTGATGTTTTAATGCCTGCGCCAATTTCTTATGCGCACCGCTTAATGGAAAAACAGGCTGAATTACGCCGTAACGGTACATTGCCTTGGTTACGTCCAGATGCAAAAAGCCAGGTGACTTTCGCTTATGAAAATGGCGTACCTGTTCGTCTAGATGCTGTTGTGCTTTCAACTCAACACGATCCTGAAATTTCACAAGCTCATTTAAAAGAAGCTGTGATTGAAGAAATCGTGAAAAAAATCATTCCTGCCGACATGTTCCATGCAGACACCAAATTCCACATCAATCCGACCGGGATGTTTGTGATCGGTGGTCCTGTAGGTGACTGTGGTCTGACTGGCCGTAAAATCATTGTAGATACTTACGGCGGTATGGCCCGTCACGGTGGTGGTGCATTCTCTGGTAAAGATCCATCAAAAGTTGACCGTTCTGCTGCTTATGCAGGCCGTTATGTTGCGAAAAACATTGTCGCTGCGGGTCTTGCTGATAAATGTGAAATTCAGGTGTCTTATGCAATTGGTGTTGCCGAGCCAACTTCAATTTCAATCAATACCTTCAATACAGGCAAAGTGTCGGATGAATTGATCGTACAATTGGTACGTGAGCATTTTGACCTGCGTCCATACGGTATTACCCGTATGTTGAACCTGATCCAGCCAATGTATAAACAGACTGCGGCTTATGGTCACTTTGGTCGTGAAGGTTCAGATACTGCATTTACTTGGGAAAAAACTGACAAAGTCGAAGCACTTAAAGCATCTGCTGGTCTATAAGTTTTCAAGTTTTAAAAGCTCGCTTTATGCGGGCTTTTTTATGACTTCTACTTTTAGCCTGACAAAAATTGAGCTGGAAATAGTTGTGTTTTGTTACATCTAAAACTCATATTAAAACGGATAAACTTATTCTTTATAAGCAGTGAGAAGCAATCCATATAAGGGTTGTAAGAAAATACATTCAAATAATCAGACGATTTATATTTGGCAAAAATTGTATAAGCCTTTATAAAAATTACATTTAGTGAACAAATTCTGATCTAATTATTAGCATAAATTCAAATAAATACTCGCTAGACTGTTTTCGACCTTACAACTACAAAGGATATGACACGATGAATAAATTACTTGTTGCTTTGGGTTTAGCTGCAACCGTTGCTTTAGTGGGTTGTAATAAGAAAGAAAATCCTGAAACAGGTGCGACAACTGGCGAACATTTAGAAAATGCTGCTACTCAAGCCGGCCATGATATGGAAGATGCCACTCATGAGGCGTCTCAGGAAACTGACCAAGCCATGGATAATGCGGCTGCAAATGCTTCCCGTGCCGCTGATGAAGCTGCAGCTGCGACTTCTCGAGCAGCCGATGCCACTGCTGAAGCCGCTAAAAACGCGACTGCTGCAACTGCGGGTGCTATTGAAGAAGGTGCAGGCAAAGTACGTGAGAAAGCTGAAAATTAATTTTTAAAGCTTTAGATCTTTAAAAGCCTGCTTTGCAGGCTTTTAAAGATCTAAAGCTTTAAAAGCCTGCTTTGCAGGCTTTTAAACTTTTTATACATTTCACTATTAGGCAGGTGATTGTTCTAATTAAGCTGATATCTTTTGAAATAATTACGACCTTATATCATTTAAAGTCATAATTATTATCAGTTATCAGGATGTTTAATTGGCTCTTAGAAATTCTAGATCAGCCCATTTTAGTGAGAAATTGCGTAATATACGCGACTTTATTTTTAAAACTTGATCTCCCATGTCTGTTATTGCTGCGTCTTCCCAGCGATCGAATCTCTCGGTCTTGGTGGCTTTTATTTTACTTGTATTAGGAACTGTCGGTGCCTATCACATCGTAGGTCTGAACCAGGCTCTATTATTTCTAGTGGGTGGTGCACTGGGTATGACCTTGTATCATGCCTCGTTTGGTTTCACCTCCAGCTGGCGTGTCTTTATTAAAGAACGTCGTGGTCGTGGCTTACGTGCCCAAATGATCATGTTAGGTCTTGCTGTCTTGCTATTTTTCCCTGCTTTAGGCGCAGGTGAATTGTTCGGTAATCCAGTTCAAGGCTTTGTCAGTCCGGTTTCACTTTCTGTGGTAATCGGGGCATTTATTTTCGGGATTGGTATGCAGCTCGGTGGCGGTTGTGCATCAGGCACACTTTATACCGTTGGTGGTGGTAGTGCCCGTATGCTGGTAACTCTGTTCTTCTTCTGTGCTGGCTCACTGATTGCGACTTCGCATATTGACTGGTGGTTTAACCTACCCCATTTCGCACCCATCTCCATTGTAGAAAGTTTTGGTGTCATTCCTGCACTTGTTTTGAGCTTTGTCATTTTTGCTGTTATTGCTACTGCAACTATCTTTTTTGAAAAGAAACGTCATGGCAACCTGGAAATTGAAGCTCGAAGCCAGCATCAGGGCTGGAAACGCTTTTTACGTGGTCCATGGCCATTAATCTGGGGTGGAATCATTTTAACCCTGCTTAACTTTGCTACTTTGGCGCTGGCTGGTCGTCCATGGGGAGTTACTTCTGCCCTTGCTGTTTGGGCCGCGAAATCTGCAAGTTTTGTTGGAATTGATGTAGCCTCTTGGGCGTATTGGCAGCAACCAGCCAATGCCAAAGCCTTATCTGAATCGCTCTGGTTCGATATTACGTCTATGATGAACTTTGGCATCATGCTTGGTGCATTATTGGCTGCCAGTCTGGCAGGTAAATTTGCTCCAAACTTCAATATTCCAAAACGTTCATTGGTTGCTGCGGTTATTGGCGGTTTGATGCTTGGCTACGGCGCTCGTCTGGCTTATGGCTGTAATATCGGGGCCTATTTTAGTGGTATTGCTTCTGGCAGTGTACATGGCTGGTTATGGCTGGTCTTCGCATTCATTGGAAATGGGCTTGGGGTAAAACTTCGTCCAATTTTCTTCCCCGGTGAGAAACCTCAACCAGAAAAACTGACTGGTTGCTAAATAAAAAAGCCCATCTTTGTGATGGGCTTTTTTATAGCTTAATACTTACAACGCAGCTTTTAAGTTACAGCCATAATTCATGGTCTGTTGAACTTGGCGATAAGTCGTATAACGGTCCAGAATAAAAGTATAGAACTGATCGCTAGATGCAAAATTGGATTTCAGGTCTTCATTCTCGGCTTTAGGTAACTGGATCTTGTCGACCAGATTCAGATTATAATGTCCCAAGCGATACATCTCGGCAAAATAACCATTCATCATGTCACAATAGGCCACTTTACTGGATTTTAGCGCAGTCCGGCTGACAGGATGCTGATTCAAGGTTTGCAGGTTATTCACATCCAAAGGCAGCTGATGAGAAAAGGCAATACTTTCTACTTTTTTAAATTGCTGAAAGTCCTGTGCCAACTTACTGTTTAGATCATTAAAACGTTGCTGTAATTCCTGTGCACTTTTAACCTGATATTTACCTGGATCTACTGCTACTTTCTGTTGCTCTGCTGAACATGCGGCCAATCCAGTTACCATAGCTAATGATGCCAGCCATACCTTCATATCTATACACTCGATCTAAATATTAGCTGTTATTATGCCTTAAACCTGGGCGAAGATTTTATTTAAAGTACTTTCTCATTCATATAACGCCAATAACGTTTAGGTACATACTGGATATGCAGCTTCATATTTTGTCGTGCCTGAATATTCACGCTTTTAAAATAATCTTTCCAAAGCTGATCATAGAGTACTTCTTCATCATCCAGTTCAATGCTAAAAGACTGACTATGTCCAATCCGGATTTGTGGATCAACTATTTCTGCATTCATCTCTATCTGGTGCACATCATTTAAATCGTAATAGATGCCGTACTGGCGCTGCTCATCATAAATTAGCCAACGCTGGTCTTGGTAACGTTCCTTAAAATGTCGGGAAATAATCGGCAGTACATTAAAATCCGGTTTGACCAGACTGAGAAACAATCCATCTTTGGCCTTTTTGAAGCGGACAAAAGCTTCCATACGATGCTTTTCACGCCCGACCTGTTTCATCCATTGTGACATTCCGATGACTGCATGATGGCCATAATCTTTATCAACCGGCCGCTGATTTTGAAATACATAAACTGCAAAATCGAACAGGTTCTGAAATGCCTGTTCTTTTTCAGAAAGAAAAGCATAATAAAAGGCTTTTAAACTACTGGATGATATTTTCTGTTTTAAGCCTTGCCAGACCCGCTGCCCATGACTTTCATTCGAGGCCACATGAATAAAATCATCGAATAGGCCATTTTGGGCCTGCGGATTAGCCGTCACTTTGACATCAAACTCTTTAAATTCAAAAGCCCGAAATACACAGCTTAATAAACCGGTCATGGTGCCATCAAAACAGTAGTGTGCCATCAGAAACCAAATCCCAGTTGAGGTGACAGTTGCTGCTGATATTTGGACTGACCCGCTTG
This sequence comes from Acinetobacter sp. GFQ9D191M, assembly GCF_011174875.1. Lineage (NCBI taxonomy): Bacteria > Pseudomonadati > Pseudomonadota > Gammaproteobacteria > Moraxellales > Moraxellaceae > Acinetobacter > Acinetobacter sp. GFQ9D191M. The sequence goes on along the minus strand of NZ_JAALGV010000068.1, from coordinate 15,381 downwards.
TAAAATCTGCTGGCGAATCTGCTGGGATTGCTGCTCCTTTTTAAATTTCGGTGTATCTGCACAGCGAATAAAATGCTGCGCCCGGTTATACGCCACGCCCATCCTTTTCAGTTGATCGATATGAATCTGACCAAAACGGCGTGCCTGTACAATCTTTTTGGCAGAACGTACTCCAATGCCAGGCACGCGTAATATTATCTTGTAGTCGGCTCGGTTAATATCAACCGGGAAGGCCTCCGGATGGCGTAAAGCCCAGCTCAGTTTTGGATCAATATCCAGATCCAGATTTGGATGCTGGTCATCCACAATTTCATCCGCTGAAAAACCATAAAAACGCATCAGCCAGTCAGACTGATATAGACGATTTTCTCTTAATAAGGGTGGCGCTGAGCCGATTGCAGGTAAGGCTTTTTCTTCGGGATTAATCGGAATATAGCCAGAAAAATACACGCGTTTCAGCTTAAATTCCTTGTAGTGCCGATCAGCCATCAAAATAATATCTTTATCCGTTTCACTATGCGCACCGACCACCATTTGCGTGGTCTGTCCTGCGGGAACAAATTTGGGAACGGATTTGATGATCTTACGTTCATCTTTCAACTGGATTAAGCGATCCCGTACAATTCCCAGATCTTTTTGCACTTCTGTATGGGTTTTCTCTGGAGCAAACTTTTGCAAGCCTGCTTCGGTTGGCATTTCCAGGTTGATACTCATCCGGTCGACATATAAACCCGCTTCAGTAATGATCTCCTGCGATGCTCCGGGAATGGTTTTGAGATGAATATAACCATTAAAATTTTCTTCAAGACGCAGCTTTTTCACCACCTGCAACATCCGCTCCATGGTGTAATCTGCTGATTTAAAAATTCCCGAACTGAGAAACAGCCCTTCAATATAATTACGGCGATAAAAATTCATGGTCAGATCGACCACTTCCTGCACGGTAAATGCAGCACGCTTTACGTCATTGGAACGACGAGAAACGCAATAGGCACAGTCAAAAATGCAGACATTTGAAAACAGTATTTTTAGTAATGAGACACAGCGACCATCTTCGGTATAGCTATGACAGATTCCATTTCCGGTATTGCCCAAGCCTTTGTCTTTATTTTTACGGTTGCTGCCACTCGATGAACAGGACACATCATATTTGGCAGCATCAGCTAAAATTTGTAGTTTTTCTCGGATACGATCAGACATGATTTCAGCAAGTTGTTGGCTAAAAACCTATTATAAATTTTCCCTGTTCTGCACTATAGCTTTCCTGTCTTTGTGGCGACATCTCATGTCGTAAGAAATGTAATTGAACCGTTATCCATACAGCATTATTTCAAAATAAAATAACCAATATGATTTGCTTAATTCTGCGGCTATAGGCAAAGTAGATAGAGTAACAGGGAGCAAATCTATGTCTTTATTAGAAAAACTTGGAATAAAACATCCTATTTTTTTAGCCCCTATGGCAGGCGTTTCGACACCTGAACTGGCAGCGGAAGTTTCAAATCAGGGTGGTCTTGGTTCGCTCGGCTTGGGAGCCAGCAGCGTAGAGTCTGCGCGTCAGCAGATTTTAAAAACTCAGGAACTTACAGATTGTCCGTTTCAGGTTAACTTTTTCTGTCATGACAGCCAGCCTCTTGATGAAAACGTAGCTCAAGCCTGGATTGACCAGTTTAAAGATAAATTTGCTGAATACGGAATTAATCCACCTACTCAATTGAACTGTATTTACCCAAGTTTTAAAGACAATGATGATTTCTTGAATCTGGTTCTGGAAACCAGACCATGTGCGGTCAGCTTTCATTTTGGCATTCCTCTTCCGCATCAGGTTCAGGCTCTAAAAGATGCCGGTATTCTGACGATGGTATCTGCCACCAATTTTGCTGAGGCCAAAGCCATTCAAGAGGCAGGGATTGATATCATCATTGCTCAAGGCATTGAGGCTGGAGGTCACCGAGGTATCTTTAGCACCAAGTTTGATGCCTCAGTCAAAACCTCTAATCTGGTCAAGTTAATAAAACAGCATTTTTCATTGCCGGTGGTTGCTGCAGGCGGAATCATGAATGGTGAACAAGCACGTCAGATGATGGACTTTGGCGCTGAAGCAGTACAATTAGGCACGGCATTTGTTCAGTGTAAATCTTCCAATGCCAATGACGCCTATCGTAAAGCGCTACTGTCCAAGCCGCTGACTCAAGTTAGTGCCAGCATTTCCGGCCGTCCAGCGCGTGGCATCATCAATCACTGGCATATAGATATAGACACTCCTGATCGTCTGGATGTACCTGCCTATCCATATACTTATGATCTGGCCAAGCAGTTACATGCAGCAGCGTCCAAACATGGTGATCAGGGTTATGGCGCGTTTTGGGCAGGTTCAAATGTGGCGCAAATTCGTGAGATGGAAGCCTCTGATTTAATTAATCAATTAGTACTGGAAATGAAACAGAAATAAAAAAAATTTATTTTAAAAATAAAAAACCTCTCCACGGAGAGGTTTTTTATATCGATTCTTTAACGCGTCATACGATGCCAAGCATCTTTGATCGCAAATTTTGCTTCTTCCCAATTCAAACGAGATTCACCTTTTACCTGTTCCCATTTGGTTCGTAATTCAGGTTCGGCATGTTCGAAGTTAGTCTGACGATCATATAGCGGACGGTTTTCATAACCCACCCGATAAGCACCACGATAGTCACGATCATAGTCTAGATCACTGTAGGTGGTACGTGATTCGGTATAATACGGACGGTTGGTATGCTCAGTTCTCCAGTAATCATCTTCCTGCTTAATCGTGTCCGGATGCTGATAATTATCTGCCTCTGGATGATTTTCTGGATGCTCGTAGCTATCCGTCTGTTTCGGATGATCAGGTGAAGCAATATCATTCCCTGCAATACCGCCTACAACACCGCCAATGATACCGCCTACTACTGCCCCTGGAGGACCACCCACCAGACCGGCAGTCGCTCCAACTGCTGCCCCGCCTAAAGTACCTGCACTGGTAGCAAGTACGTTGTTCTCGCCTTCATTCATATCTGGTACACGAGGATTATCTTTTTGAGGTGAATTCAAATCTGGTCGAGCACTGGCATCTGTTGCATCTTGATTTAATGCGTCACTACGTTCCTCTGGTAATTCAGTCGAGGTTTTATTGCCAAAGTCTGTAACTGGACGATTGGTATTTGTCATTATAGATCTCCCTTGATCATGAGAATGAACAAGATTGAATAAACATCTTGCCATGCTAGAAATTCAGCTTAGAGCAATTTCACGTAAACAATGTCCATATCCTGTCCAGTTTCAGTGAACTTAATATGCGGCTATGTTCACTACAGTCTTTAATGTAACGGAAGCATATAAAATTTTAGCTATAAGATAAAAAAGGTACTGTATTTACTACAGTACCTTTTAGAAGAACTAGGAAATCTCTCTTTTTATTTGGTTTCTAGCAGATTCACCTGATTCACCTGTACATCGCTCATGATATGTCCATGTTCCAGTAATCTATTAAAATAGTTTTCCACCACTTTATATTGATCGGCAGTGTTTTCTACCTGATACATATTTTGACGGAATTCATTACTGGAACGTAGACCTTTGGTATACCAGGCAATATGCTTACGCGAAATACGGCAACCTGAATATTCACCATAAAACTCATAAAGCTCGGATAAATGCCCTAATAGCACATCTTTCACTTCAGCAATACTTGGCGCAGCCAGATGCTCTCCGGTTTTTAAATAGTGTGCAATTTCACGAAAAATCCAGGGACGGCCTTGTGCAGCACGGCCGATCATAATGGCATCTGCACCTGTATAGTCCAGTACATATTTGGCTTTCTCAGGGCTATCAATATCTCCGTTCGCAATCACGGGAATATTCAGTATTCTTTTCACTTCCTTGATTAAGGAGTAACGTGCCGTATTGAGGTACATATCTTCACGAGTACGACCATGTAATGCCAGCGCTGCAATCCCCGCGTCTTCAGCACGTTTTGCAACTCGCAGAATATTTTCATGACCGTTGAGATAGCCCAAACGGGTTTTTAAAGTCACAGGAACATCAACTGCAGCAACAACTGCATCTAAAATACGTGCAACCAGATCTTCATCCTTTAACAAGGCAGAACCGGCCAGCTTGTTACAGACTTTCTTTGCTGGACATCCCATATTGATATCAACAATTTGTGCCCCATTTGCGACCTGATAGCGTGCTGCCTCAGCTAAGTCATGCGGATCAGAACCGGCAATCTGAGCTGAGATTGGTGCCAGCTCACCATCAAAATTCGCCCGATATAAGCTCTTTTTGCTCATGCGCAAGGTCTTGTCAGAAGTCATCATTTCACTGACCGCATGACCTGCACCAAAGTACTTGCATAAGGTTCTAAATGGACGATCGGTGACACCTGCCATAGGAGCGACAATCAAATTATTTGACAGTTGATAGGGACCAATATACATATAAATTCATCACTTTTCTGATGGGCATAGTATACTGCATCTGCCTTGTTCACTCATCTTTTCAATTTATTTACGACACCATGAACAAATATTTTGCTCAAGCTTTTTCTCTTAAGTCCTTATCCCTACTTGCTTTATCTATTAGCCTTGTAGGGTGCGGCAATGGTTCATGGTGGTCAAATGATGAACCAACTCTTGAAGTTGAACATATTCGCAAAGCCATTCCAGGCCGTGTCAGCCAGCGTGAATCCTGGGCACAAGATATTTATGACATCACTGACCAGCTCGGTATTCCACAAACCAAAGAGAATATCTGTTCAATCGTGGCAGTTGTCGATCAGGAATCTAACTTTAATGCAGACCCGGTAGTTCCTGGTCTTGGTGAAAAAGCCGTTAAAGAAGTTCAGGAACGTCTGGAAGAAAAATTTAAAGATAAACTCGGTGAAAGTATCGGTGGAACAGTTGCAGGATATTTCCAGGATGTACTGAAAAACCAGCCAAGTCCAGAAGACAATTATCTAAGCCAGATGCGCCGGGTTAAAACCGAACGTCAATTAGATGAACTTTATCGTGAAATCTTTGATTACATGGCCAAGCATTATCATGTAAGTGCACTGACAGGTGCAGCCAAACTATTTGGACAAAATATTGGCGAAAAAATGAATCCGATTACAACTTTGGGTTCCATGCAGGTTCATATCAGCTATGCCAAGGAATATAAACGTCAAGGGGGCAGTATTGCTGATTTGCGTAGTGACCTGTATAGCCAGTATGGTGGACTGTATTATGGGATTCATCGATTGATGATGTACCCTGCGGATTATGAAAAACCGATTTATCGCTTTGCTGATTATAACTCTGGGATGTATTCCAGCCGTAATGCAGCATTCCAGAGCATGTTAAATAGCTTAACCGATGCCGAATTGAGCCTGGATGGCGATTTACTACTATATACTAAAGATGGCGCGATTCGCTCACAAAAGAGTCAATCTGAACGAGAGCTCATCAGCGTTTTTGCAAAAAATAATTTTATTATTACTGAACGTCAGATTCGAGCGGATTTAAAAAAAGAAAAAGTTAAAGATTTTGAAGATACTATGACTTATCGTGGCATCAGTAAACTTTATCAAGAAAAAACCGGTAAAGAGCCAATTTATGCAATGATGCCAGAAGTTGTGATCTCAGGCCCAAAATTGAGTCGTGAGTATAATACTAACTGGTTTGCCAGCCGTGTCGATGGTCGTTATCAAACATGCATGCGCCGCATCAAAAATATAAAACTCTAGCCTTATTTGATTTTGATGGAACCCTGTATCCTTATGACAGTTTTACAGGGTTCATTTTCTATGCCTTAAAGAAAAGGCAGATTTTAAAACGCGGCATTCGTATTCTGCCTTGGATTCAGGCTTACTATTTTAAGCTCTATCCTGCTCATGCGATGCGACCAAAACTGTACTACACCATGTTCAGAAATAGTCATGCGCATGAAATTCAGCAGCTTGCCGAAGAATATGCACAGCGGCTTGTTTTAAGATTGAATCCCAAGCTATTAATGCAACTTAGACAACATCAGCAACTCGGACATCAAGTCGTTCTCGTTTCAGCCTCGTTAGATTTATATTTAAAACCGGTTTGTACTTATTTAGGCATTGACCTGATTTGTAGTGAAGTAGAAATTCTGACAGGCAAAATGACAGGTTTATACAACACACCTGATTGTAGTAAGGATCAGAAGAAAAGTAGAATCTTGGAAAAATATAATTTAGAAGATTATGCTGAAATTTATGCTTATGGGAATAGTGAGGAAGATGAGGCAATGTTAAGCCTTGCACAGTATGCTTATCTGGAAGGCCGAGATAAAGTACTTCCACTACTTGAAATGACTTTACCTGAGTCTGGGCTTAAAATAATTAATTAAACTGAGACTAATAAAAAAACCGCTATGAATAGCGGTTTTTTTATTGAAATCTATCTTACTTCTTAAACGGAAACGCATATTTCACGATACGTTTAATCACGCTGCCATACTGTTTTACCAGACTGGCATTATTATAGTTTAAGCCGTATTTTTTACATACTGCTTCTACTTTTGGCGCCATTTGACGATAACGGCGTGCAGGCACATCTGGATATAAGTGATGTTCAATCTGATGGCTTAAATGTCCAGTCAAAATATGAAACGCTTCAGAACCAGTCAAGTTTGAAGAACCACGAATCTGGCGCATATACCAGTGACCACGGCTTTCATTTTCCATGACAGCTTTCGGAAACACTTCTACATCTTTAGTAAAGTGACCACAGAAAATAATACTGAAAGTCCAGATATTACGAAGGCCATTTGCCACCAAGTTACCTGTCAATACCGGTAATGCTGCAGGACCTGCAATCAATGGAAAGAATACATAATCTTTGAATAATTGCTTGCCAATTTTACGCTGCATTGGCTTCCATTCTTCAAGGGTTTGCTCTTTGGTTTTACGGCCTTTGAAGTATTTACCCAATTCAAGGTTTTGAATAGCTACGCCCCATTGGAACAGTAAGCAAAATGGAATACTGTAGATTGGCTGTAATAAATAACCTGGTTTCCAGCGTTGCTCAGGGAACAAACGCAATAAGCCATAACCGATATCATCATCCATGCCTTTAATATTGGTATAGGTATGATGCTTGAAGTTATGAGTTTGACGCCAGTTGTCTGAAGTTCCTACAATATCCCACTCGTAGGTTTGGCCATTGAGCTTCGGATCATTCATCCAGTCATATTGACCGTGCATGACATTATGACCCAGTTCCATATTTTCCATGATTTTGGCAAAGCCTAATAAGCCTGTACCTAGTAACCATGCTGGCGGAAACCAGCCTGCGAATAATAAGGCACGACCTGCAATTGATGAATAACGGATGCTCGAATATACGCGACGGATATATTTGGCATCTTTTTCACCTAAATCATCCAGCACTTCCTGTTTGATGGCATCAAGCTCACGTGCAAGTTCATCTAGCTCAGATTGGGTCAGTTCACGGTTTTTAGGATTTTTAAAATACTGTAATTTTACTGGCATATTCATAGGATAAAACTCGCTTATAAGTCGATGACAAGGTCAGTCTGCGCTGAGTTAACACAAATTTTTAAAAGATTACCTGGCTCGGTATTTTGTGCACCATTGACCAGATTCTTGGTTGAACCTTCCGCTTTATTACAGGCACATTTATTACAGATGCCCATACGACAGCCATGGGTCGGTCGGATATTCTGCTGTTCCAGACTCACCAGAATCGACTGGCCTTTAGGAATCGTGACGATTTTTTTCGATTGAGTCAGGGTTACATTGACAAAACCGGTATCAGCCTCATCACTCAGACTCATGCTGAAAGCTTCACTTTTGAACAGTTTTGCTGAAGCAAACAGTCGTTCCGCAGTCGCAATAAAACCTGATGGTCCACATGCATAGACTGTGCTGTGTTCCAATGCCTGCAATTGATCTAGATAAGATTCATCAAGACGCGGCGCAACCGGTTGTTCCTGAGTTGCAAATACCTGATAAGAAAAGTTTGAAAACTTTTGTGCCAGCTCTTCAAAACGTGCAATAAAAGCAGCATCCTGATTTTTCTTGACCCAATACCATAAAGTCACTGGTGCAGTCAGGTCAGCTTTATCTTTTAAAGCTTCCAGCATACTTAGCATTGGGGTGATACCACTACCCGCAGCAAGTAAAAGCAATGGGCTGCTCTGTTCTGGCAAAGTCATGTCACCGAAAGGTTGACCGAATTCAATGATATCGCCGATTTCAGCCTGTTCAGCAAACCAGGTGGTAACCTTACCTGCATTCACTTTTTTAACCGTCAATAAAACATGCTGCTGATCAATACGGGTCAGACTATAGCTACGTTCATAACGAATGCCGTTCACCACCACAAATACAGGATGATGCTGGCCCGCCTGACCGAACTGGAATAAATGATTGACACGAATCGTCAGGCTCAACATATCCTGCGCAGCATTTTCTTTGCGCACAATCTTGCCTAAGGGCTGATTCATCGACCATAAAGGATTTAATTTCTGCATCCAGAAATTAATTGCATACGGATCAATCACACTCTCTTTCAGCGTATTTAATGGTGTTTTAAGCTTTTCGAGTACAGGCATCGTTTTAGACATCACCTTGGATTTTTAATTATTATACACTTGTATATATATTTGTATATACATTTGTATTGTTTCTAATCATTTCACAAGCTGGACCGCCTTCGTTATAATGTGTTAATGCCTTTTACTAATCACCTCATGAATGAGCCTTCAATGAAAATAAGCAGTGACGCGTCTTTACCATCGAAAAGCATTGATGAGCCCATTATTGTCCGTAGTGTGGGCCGTAAAGCGACCATTACCAAGGAAGAACTGTTCCAGGCTGCTTTAAACCTGATCGGACCACAAAAAAGTATTTCATCTTTAAGCTTGCGTGAAGTTGCTCGTGAGGCTGGAATTGCTCCGAACAGTTTTTATCGTCATTTTAAAGATATCGATGAACTGGCGATTGAATTGATTGATCGTGCCGGGATCGTGCTGCGTCAGATTCTCAATGAGTCCCGCCTAAAAGCATCGAAACAGAACAGTATTATCCGTAGCTCTGTTGAAGTCTTTATTGCCCAGCTGGATGCTGATGAAGGCAATTTAAGTCTGTTATTACGTGAAGGTTATACTGGTTCAAAATCTTATAAACAGGCAGTCGAACGCCAACTGAATTATTTCCAGCAGGAGCTTCAGGAAGACCTGATCCGTCTGGAACGACTAAATAATAAAAAATTATTTCATCCCGAGATTGCGGCCAGAGCGATTACCCAACTGGTATTTAATATGGGTGCCAATGTGATCGATATGGCACCTGAAGACCGTAAGGAAATTGCCGAACAAACCATGATCATGATTCGCATGATTCTGGAAGGCGCACGTCATCTGGATCAATCCCAAATCCGTTAAGCTAGACACCAAAAAGACTCTTTATGAGTCTTTTTTATTACCAAGATTAAAGCTTCTTCAATCTGGCTTTAATATGGTTTGCCGTCATTTCCGGATGCTCTAGTGGAAACATATGTCCGCCCTGCACCACCGAATAATCAATTTGATAAACCTTATGCATGCCTTGTGGTAAACCTTGCTGATAAAACTGGCTGCGCTCTGCTGTGATTAAATGTATCGGAACCTGGGGTGGTTTTCTTGGTGTACGCCACCACCAAGCCGGTACAGTCCGGAAAATTTCTGCCTCAATCTGTTTGGGAATGGCTAAAGTTACCCCTCCACGCTCTTGATCAGGCACAATCCCGCTTTCGATATAATCCTGAAAACATTGCTCATCAAAATGCTTAAACAGACGATTCGATCTCAGCGCTTCAACGGCGTCCTGTTTAGATGGCCAGTAATCCTTACGTTTTAGGGTAATACCTGCCGGAGTGAAACGGTCAATACTTTTTAAGTTGAGCTTTTTCACCACTTCAAACAGTGCACTGTTTTTACCAATCACGAAAGGTGGATCCATGATCACCAGTTTGGAAAATAAATCCGGACGTTGATAGGCTGCCATTAAAGTTATCAAACCACCAAATGAATGTCCCAGCCCAATCACCTTTTGATCCGGAGATTGCTGCTGGATATCCTGTATCACTTCATTTACTAGATAACGCCAGTCTTTGGTAATTGGATAGGCTGGATTCATCCCGATCAGCGGAATTGCCTTGACCTGATATTCATCCTGAAAATAATTTAAAAACTTGCGATAGCTTGCCGATGGAATGCCATTGGCATGAGTAAAATGCAAAACCTGTTTCATTATTTTCTTTGATCATTTCTTTATAAAGTCTGAAAGAAGCTTAATATTGAAATGCAAAATTCTACAGAACCAAATTCATCAATCTATGACCTTTAAGTCACTATGAACTCATGTCTGGATATAGATGATTATTTTTTGGAAATAGTCAGGTTTTGCATCGGCAAAAAAGTGGCTCCACAACTGGCTTTATCTCCAGCAATGATTACAGCCCTGCCTTTGACTATTGTAGATAAATCACTAGCAATAGCTGTCACGGTAGTTTGGCACTTGGGACAGTAATGCTTCATGCCATTCAGATGCACCGCCATGCCATTAATTAAAAAAGAGTTTTCACATTCAGTGACCATACCGCCATGGCTGGTTTTCGCGCCAATAGTGATCAATGCTTTGGACATGATATTTTATTTCTTATTCTTAGAGGTGCTGATTTTAAACAATACAGAAAATATCAGCTAGCACAGCCCGACCAAAAGCTCAATCATGACTTTAATTCCAGCCATAAAAAAGCAGCCCGAAAGCTGCTTTCATAATTCATTAGATCTTATGGCTTAACCACGACCATTACTTGAATCGCTTCAGGTGTTACAGATAAACCTTCTAACAAACTCAAGCCTTCTTTTTGCAGCTTCTGTAAACGTGCGATTTCATCTTCACGGATACTTGGGTTGAACTGTTTCAGGTAAGTCAGACGGTCAATCTCATACTGCCATTTATTGCCATACGCTTCTTTAGCCTGCTGCCTGAAGTTTGGCAATGCTGAACAAGCCAATTCCAATGCCTGTTGATAACGCGCTTCAATCACTTCACGGCGTGCTTTCACCACCTGACGGCAGCTATTGCCATCTAAATGATGTAGATATGGTTTCAGGATTTCAGGCGCAATCTTCTGAGATAGATCCTGACCTTTTTCACTCAGCAATACACGGATCAGCTGCTGTGGCAAGCTTGACGGTAAGTTCAGTGCTTTTGGTGCAACCACATCAACCTTGAACCACACTTCCATCAATACAGAACCTTGTGGCAATGCTGCAGACTTTAAGACCGCAACGTTGGTACTACCAAAGCCCTGAGTATTGATCATTTCTATCACGCTTTCAGTGAATGGATGCTCTAAAGTTAGATATTGAGCATCTTCACGGATCTGAGCCTGGTCACGATAGAAGGTGGCTGTCATACCCTCTTCATCCAGGGTCAAACCTTGTACCTGCATCTGATCCGTTGGCTTGATGATCACCGTACCATTGCTTTGCTCATCAAAGTCGATATTGGTCGATGCCATAAAACGCTTCATGAACATTGGCAAGGTGGTATTGTCATCATAGTCTTCAAGCGCATTAACAATTTCCTGTGCCACGACGGGACGGCAAGAATTGTACTCAAGCAGACGGTCACGACCTTCCTGCAACTCGGCTTCAAGCGCTTCACGTTGTACGCTAACTTCTTCCAGCAGATCTTCAAATTCCTGACCTTTATCTGCCAGCAAGCAATCTTTCAGGGCAACAATAAAGTTTTCTTGCAGCGTTTGCGCCGTTGGAGAAATGTTGCTGAAAATATTCAGCGCTTCGTTATACCAACGGAACATACGCTCCTGCGCAGTACCCACCAGATAAGGCACATGAATCTGGATACGGTTTTCCTGACCGATACGATCCAGACGACCAATACGCTGTTCCAAAACATCCGGATTGGCCGGTAAGTCAAACAGGATCAAGTCTGATGCAAACTGAAAGTTACGGCCTTCTGAACCGATTTCAGAACATAACAGAATCTGTGCACCATAAGATTCTTCAGCAAAATAAGCTGCTGCCTGGTCACGTTCCAAAAGACTCATGCCTTCATGGAACATGGCAGTACGGATACCTGCATGCAGACGTAATACATTTTCCAGTGCTTCAACCACTGGACCACTACGGGCAATCAGTAATACTTTTTTGTGTTTCAGATCAGTACGCAGCTTTTCCATCAACCACATTACACGCGGATCAGTTTCCATCCACGAGCCATCAAGTTGAGATTCTTCCGGCCACATCTGTTCACGTAGTTTGCCATCTTTAGACCAGTTTTCTGGCGCTGGCAATGGTGCTGGCTGACAGTCACGACCCGGGAAGCCCTGAATCGCTTCACGTGTGTTACGAAACAGGATACGACCCGTACCATGACGGTCTAGCAATTCATGAATGGCACGGAAACGTTGCTCTGGGGTATCTTCAATCGCATGACCAAGCAGGCTTTCAATCGCAGTGAAATGCTCAGCTTCCAGTGGAAGGTCTGACATCAGTACTTCAGCGATTTTAGCGGTATGCTGATATTGCTCTTCTTCATCCAGGAAACGATCCAATGAACTGAAACGTTGCGGATCAAGTAAACGTAGACGTGCAAAGTGAGATTCTACACCGAGCTGTTCTGGTGTTGCAGTCAATAACAATACGCCCGGTGTTTTCTCTGCCAGCTCTTCGATCAGATCATAACGGTCATTGCCGCCTTCTTCCTCAGACCACATCAGGTGATGCGCTTCATCGACAACCAACAGGTCAAAGCCCGCTTCAATCGCCTGTTCGCGTAGATCTTCGTGATCCACCATCAAGTCCACAGAAGCAATAATGCGCTGTTCGGTCAGGAATGGATTTAGTTCAGGATCATGCTCTTTGATCGATGCAGTACGAGCCAAATCAAATAGGGAGAATTCAAGATTGAAACGACGGCGCATCTCAATCATCCACTGATATTGCAGTGAATCCGGGACCAAGATCAGAATACGTTCAGAACGGCCAGTTTTAAGTTGCTGATGAATGATCAGACCTGCTTCGATGGTTTTACCCAAGCCTACTTCATCGGCCAGTAAAACACGCGGCGCGAAACGCTGACCGACTTCATGTGCAATATACAACTGGTGTGGAATCAGACCCACACGCGAACCGACCAAGCCACGCAATGGACTGGTTTGCATATTGGCTTGCATCAGCAAGGCTTCAATACGCAGGTCATACCACTCTTTATAGTCAATCTGGCTAGCCAGTAAACGATCTAAAGGTTTAGACAACTGGATCGTTGCACCTACACGGGTTTCATTTAAAGCTTTACGTTCTTCTGTACCATCTTCAAGAGTACGAACCACGTGATAACGCACTACACCATTGCGGTCTTCAACTGACTCAACGGTCCAGATCGTACCTTCCTGATCTTGCAGTTCATCATTCGCATTAAATACGATACGAGATAAGGGTGCGTTACTGCGAGCATAGACGCGAGTTTCATCGCTTTTTGGGAATAAAATGCTGACCGATCGCTCATCAACATCAATGAGAACCCCTAAACCGAGTTCTGTTTCAGTATCTGATAACCAACGTTGACCAATAGCAAATTGCTGCAATTTTTCCACCTTTATCTTAAGTACAAGATTATGAATATCAGGCTCAATCACGAAACGTCATTTGAGCAAAATTTCACACCTTCAAGCAATGTATTTTGACATAAAGCCCACTAAAAAGTGAGCATAATTCACGTCGATTAAACAAGTATTTCCTAGAATTCAGCCGGACAATTAAATTCAACTAACTGTTGTGTTTTAGGATGATAAAAACTTAAACGCTCGGCATGTAAGCATAGACGCGGACTAAGCTGTTGCTGCTTTGGCGTCGCATACAAGGTATCGCCAATAATCGGATGTCCGAGATATTGCATATGTACACGGAGCTGATGTGAACGACCAGTAATCGGAGTCAGTTTCACCCGAGTCACTGCTTGCCCCTGAATTTCAAAATGTTCGATGGCCAGCCATTCTGTAATTGCCGGCTTATTATGATTCGGTTCAGCAATATGCAGTGGTGGACGGCTTGGATCATAAATGACAGGCACATCAACTGTACCCTTGCCTTCTAATGTTCCAGCCACGATGGCCTGATAGGTTTTATCGGTTTGGCGTTCCTGGAACTGGCGAGAAATGGATTTTTGCCCTTCACGGCTTAAGGCAAATACTAAAATACCGGAAGTGTCTCGATCCAGGCGATGGATCAGCAAAGTTTTAGGTTCTAATTTGATGAGGCGATTGATCAGGCAATCTTGTAAATCTTCTGTTTTACCGGGCACTGTGAGTAAGCCAGCAGGCTTATGGATGACCATAAAATCTTCATCACGATGTATCAGATGTTCGGTTAGAAAATTACTCAAAGTTCAATCCCACGCTGATCGCGAAAAACAAGGCGGCCATAATAGAAAGCTTGAGTGATAATTACAATGCGCATTTATGTAAATGGCGATGAAATTTCCGATTATTTTAAGAAAATTACCCAATTAGCGATTATCGACGTGCAGATTGCATTACAAAGCTCACTAAATCATGTAATGACGGGTGTTCCAGCACATCTTCATAACGCAGATCAGCACCATGCGCACGCCATGTGCCAACCAGACTGACTACTGCTACAGAGTCCAGTCCGTATTGTCTTAAATCTACATATGGATCAATATCTAGTGCATCCATATCCAGCTGTTCTGCTACTGCTAACATAATACCTTTGCTCGACAACACATATTCTGCTGGCGCACTCAGATTCCATAATCGGGTCAAGCTATAACTATTCATATGATGCAAACCTTGTGCCGAAATATTATCAATCCACTGAATGTGCTGTTCCTGATTTGGCAATAGGATCGCATCATCAATCACGCAAATTTGCTCAGTTACACTTTGTAAATGTGGCAGGATTTGTTTCAACATTGGGGTGATTGTGCCTGCAAAGATTAACTGTGGATGGGTTGAGGCATATTCACCGAGTTGCTGCATACCTTGAATCAGATCATCACCGTACAGGTCAACAATGGGAATATCGAGTGCTTTGGCTTTATTGCTGATCTGAATCAGATTATTCATCAGCTCAGACTCTTGAATCCCGGCCTGCATTCTTAAATTATGCAGCCCAACCAAGACCAAAACTGAATCTGCAGCAGCAAGCTGCCATTTGGCTTGAGATGGAGCAAACTGGATTTTTTTGGGCATTGTATAGAGCATGGGAGTTTTATCTATTTAGCTTATTACCCGAATCGCGGATAAAAAATTGACTTGAAAAATAAGAGGGCTAGAGCCATCAGTTGAGTTA